>JBEBHM010000960.1:0-2894 GCA_040080875.1 Pirellula sp. | reverse complement strand
GGCAGATTGAAAACCGTTTGCCTGAATCAAATAAGGTGAATATCGGCGATGGATGGAATTCCAAGCATCAAACATTGCGACCGAAACGATCGCAAATGCACGTGCTGTTTTAACTGGGCCGGGCTGATCCTGAGTTGCAAGTCGCGTATCCTGAGCATTGGCATCCAGCATCACTTGGTTCCAATCCAAGATGATGTCGGTTTCTAATTTCTTTCCACTTGATCGGCTTGCAATTCCGAGTCCTTTTGGAGTGCCGTTGGCTATCTGTCCAAAAACTTGAGCTTCGCTCGAAATGGGCAGAACAAACAGGATAAGAACGATCGCTCTAGCCCAAAAGCCAGTCTGCGGACGTTGACTCGAAAAAACAATCATGATGTACTCCAACTTACATTCAACTTAGGCGATTTCGTGTGCGAATCCATAATAATGCGATCATCACGAAAATCCATTCATTTGAAAATTTTCGGAAAAGGAGGCGTGCAATCGCTTACGGGCATGCACTTCGATCAAGTGGAATGACGGGTAGGAGAAAGCATCTTGCTTTACCCTATTTGGCGAACGGCAGGCTGAAAACTACGTGCCAAAACGTAGCAGGCACATTCCATGTGCCTGCTACTTTGGTACTTTCGAACAACCCGGTCGTCTTACATGCCGAAAGTCACTTTCTCTCGTTTCGATTGCGGTCGCAACGGGTTGCCATTCAGCATCGAGTTGGCTAGCTGTGCTCCATACCATGCTCGGTATCCTAGATAGCTGGTTGTCAATCGTGGGTTGATTTCGATTGCGATCCACTCGTTCTCGTTTGCACCTGGGGATGGAATCAAGAAATCGATGCCAACCCAGCCAAGAGCCCGGCCCGGCATGGCCTTCATCATGCGGTCCGCAAACTCGATCAACGCATTGTACTGGATGTCTTCGACTGGCCCCGTGCCACCGCGATAAACTACCTCGCCGATGTCCCCACTCGAGTCGTCGAAATTGATGTCTATATGTTGAGTCATGGCCCCAAGCACCTGATTTGGACCACTGTTTCTGGCAATCAGGGCTAAACTTGCGTGTTGGCCCGCATGCCATGGTTGCACTATCCATGAATCGCTTTGATAGTTCCGATGATCACCAAGCCAGTTTACTAAGGCTCCGGTATTTGCAAAGTACTTCATGTCCGCACAGCCAGCTCCGTCTCGTCGTTTGAGCGTTACTGGGCCGGCAATCTCCGACGGATTGAAAAGCGGTTGTACGACATCCGCGTTTGCAACGAATGGACCGGCATCGAAAGTGAGTGGCGTGAACACCTGCTTTGTTCGGAGCAGTCGAGAAGTTGTCTGTTTGTCCGATGCTGCAATGAGAAAGTCATTGCTGGGCGCCAGCACTTGAACCCCATGAATTCGCAACCACTGGACAATACGAACCAAGTGGTTGTCCAATTCAGGGGCAATCACAATCGTTTGATCACTTGAGTCAGCAATTCGTTTCCAAGCCTCAAGCCAGTTGTCCGCCGGCGCAATCGCAACCCGCTCGATGCCACTTCGTAGGTGTGAAAGCTGCAATCCTGTGCCGAAGATCTCTTGGTCCAGGCAAGTCACGACGGAATGGTTGCAATCGAGCAAATCGCTGGCCAAACTCTCCAGCATCCATTGACCTTCTTGTGCCAACTCACTGATAGAATTTTGCGAGCCACCGCTGCTTGTTGAAGGAGAAGTGCCAGATAGGCCTCCGCCACAAAGGAATTCAAGAACGGCGACTCTCAAGGATTGCGTCGAAGATCGAGGTTGACGTCTGCGTATTCTGATGCATACCAATAGAGCCACTTGTCTCGCTCGTAGCTGAAATTCTGTCCAGTCAGCGAATTCAGTGCCTGGAGGACCGATTGATGGTTAACGGGAATCTCCATCGTCTTGGTATTGTTTCCGAGGGTCATGCCACCACTGGTGTTGACCGAAGTGTTGGGGCCAGATTGCGTGATCTTCTTTACGGAAACCAAGGAGCGGATCAAGACTGGGATTGCTCTTGGATCTTGTAACGATTCCAAATGCCGTGCCGCCCGGTCGCGTAGTTCCGGTTTTGCCAAGGCGCTCATGAACCCTGAAAAAGCAATCTCGGTGGAATCGGGAGTCCTGACCAAAAGCGTGAGGCATTGGTCCTCCACTTGTGTATTGTTGGCATTGATGGCCAAGTCGATCAAGGCACCCGACGCGGACGAGCCTGGCATCTGGGCAAGTAAGCTCATCCAAAGATCGTCGATTCGTCCTTTTGCAAGTTCTTCCTTGATGCGTTTGCTGATCTCATCGATTGCCATGACATCTGTCAGGTTGCTAAAAAATGTTCTGGCTTCGATTCCTCGGTTCGTCGTTTGATTGCGGTTCTTGTAGTGTCGGTCGATTGCGTCTTCTAATTGATGCTTGGCACGATTGATGCGGTCGTCGGCTTCTGCCATCGCCCGAGCATATTGTGTTGTGTAGCCACGGCCTTTGTAGCGTTCGACCAATCCTTTGGAATGAGCGAGTACTTCTTTCTTGACCCAGATGCCACTATTCGGAGGGCTTTGAGCATAATCTAAGGCGACCCAAGAGTTCTTGTCCGTAGGATCCAGTTCGACGGCTCGTTCGAGATGCGCCATCGAAAGGAGTTTTTGGCTGTTTCCGGCGCACTCCCTAGCTATGCTTTGATGCGATGCATGAGAATCGTCTTTACTGTTGACTAACTCGACGTACTTCGCTTCACGTTCTCCAGTGATGCGGATGTCCTTGCATTGTGTCCGAGCGATCTCGATTTCCATTCCATCGCTCGTTTGAATCTTTAGAACTTCTGATTTTGCGTCGTTCAGCAGTTTTCCAGAAATCATTCCACCATCGATCAATCGGAGCGTGTCTGCCTGAAGCTCGCTGAACGTGCAA
>JBEBHM010000959.1:0-2900 GCA_040080875.1 Pirellula sp. | reverse complement strand
GGTAATCTAATCCGTCCAAAGAAGCGTTTTCGCCCGCAGACCTCCCGAACGGCGTGCCTTGGTAGACAGCGACAGGATAGAATGGTCATCTCCCCCCTCGGGGTGACTCTCGTTTTTGCGTTCGTATCCTTTTGACGGAACTTGGAAAATCTTATGAAACAGTTTTACGCTATGGCGTTGATTGCAGTTCTATGCAACTCGACCAACCTTTTTGCCGAGGACGCAGTCGAAGGCAAATGGAAAACCCTATTTGATGGCAAGTCGATGGACGGGTGGAAAGTTAACGAAAGTCCCGAGAGCTGGAAACTCGAGGATGGCAAACTAGTCTGCCAAGGTCCACGCGCTCATTTGTTTTATGTTGGCGATTCAAAGCCCTTCAGAAACTTTCATTTCAAAGCCGAAGTCATGACCACTCCCGGTAGCAATTCTGGAATCTACTTCCACACCAAGTTCCAAGAGTCAGGCTGGCCTAAAGCGGGATTCGAATGCCAAGTCAATCAGACTCAGTCGGACCCAAAGAAGTCCAGCGGTCTCTATGCAGTCAAGGACAACATGGTGGCACCCGCCAAAGACAACGAATGGTACACACAAGAGATCATCGTCGAAGGCAAGAAAGTGACGCTCAAAGTCAATGGCAAAACCATCACGGAGTACATAGAACCTGACGGACAAAAAGCTGGCAAGGACTTCGACCGTGTCCTCAGCGAAGGGACCTTTGCTTTGCAAGCTCACGATCCAGGCAGCAAAGTTTTCTTTAAAAACATCCAAGTCATGAGACTTAAGGATTGATGATTCTTGATTGGCAATCTTTGCTTTGAAACGGCACTGCGTTTTTTTGACCCATCGATTCTTAACATCGTAACCGAACTACCGGAGAGAAAAATGCAAGACACGCACAACCAAAAGATCAATCGCCGCGATCATCTAAAGCAGAGTAGCTTTGCATTGGGGGCCGCATTGCTCGGCACCGTTGCGATTCAGGCCCAAGACACTAAACCGAGCGCCTCGCCAGTGCCCGCGTCGCCAGTGCCCGCCTCGACTGTGCCCGCCTCGACTGTGCCCGCCTCGACTGTGCCCGCCTCGACTGTGGCTGGCTACCAGTACCGGCTGCCTCGATTCGCAAAGGGGAGTCGGCTGCTCTTTCAAGGCGATTCCATTACGGACATGAATTGGGGGCGAAACGAAAAAGATCGCAACCATTATCTCGGCCATAGTTATGTTTATCTGATCGCAGCTCGGCTTGGAGTCGACATGCCAGAAGCGCAGCTCGACTTCTACAATCGAGGGATGAGTGGACACAAAGTGGGCGATCTGCGCGCGCGTTGGCAAAAGGACGCGATCGACATGCGGCCCGATGTCCTGAGCATCCTTGTCGGTGTGAATGATGTTGGGCGCAATCTGGACGGAGTCGACGTCGCAACGTGGGAATCCGACTATCGATTCATTCTGGACGCGAGCCGAAGCGCCAACCCTGAATTGAAAATTGTTCTGCTCGATCCCTTCGTGGTAGCATCCGGTCGACTGGCTGCAGCGGACGCGTTCAAGAAATGGCGAGATCAAGTGGAACGTCTGATTCCGATCGTCGAGCGATTGTCCAAGGACTACGCCGCCGTCGAAATCAAAACCCAGCAAGTGTTCGATGCGGCAGCGAAGGCGGTATCGGCGGAGCAATGGATATGGGACGGAGTGCATCCGCTGCCGCAAGGACACGAGCTAATCGCCCGCGCATGGCTACAGGAAGTCAGCGCTCGCTGGAGCTAGCTCCGTCGCACGATTTCCGCAACCATCGCACGATTCTCCGCAACTGTCGCACGATTTCCGCAACTGTCGCACGATTCTCCGCAACTGTCGCACGATTCTCCGAATCGTGACTTGGCCCACTGTTGCACGATTCTCCGAATCGTGACTGCATGCCACCAATCATCGACAATTTTTCAATCAAAAACATTTCATCTTTGTCCAATCACGACTACGCCACTATTCGCCACGTCACCTTGTTCCCAATCACGGCTCGGAGAGCCGTGCAACACTCGCCAAAACAAATCCTCGATTGCGGATCCAGAGCAAGTACTCATCGTCCTTAAGATGGCACTTGACTGGATTGTCGACGATGTACTTTCGCAAATACTGAAACTGTTCAACGCTGCGCAACACATGATCGAACGGCTCTGCTTGCCAAAGCGCCCCTTTTCGGTGCAGCATCGAGTGGATTGACCGGCCAGTGAATCGCATCAAACCAGCGCATTGCTCTCGCAAATCCCATCCATCTCGCATTTGAATCAAGGCATGGACGTGGTTAGGCATCACAACGAACCTCTCGCAGTCGTATCGCTCGCCATCGAACTTGAGGAGCGAATCGGCGACGATTTTGGCGAACTCCGGTCGGCGGAGTAAGCAATCGCCATGACAATCATCCAAGTGACTCTGCCAGCCTTCACGCCGCATGATCAGAAATGAGCGTCGCAAGTTTTCGGGCATTTCCTTGGAGACGCGAGCATCTTCAATCGTCATTCCGCGGAGTCCGTTCCGATCGAGCCAGTCGCGTTGTTCATTGAGCCAGCGTTCGACAACCGATCTGGGCATGGAGTCAGCGAGTCGGAAGGTGACGAACGTGAGTGCACCATTTTGATCCCAGTGGGGCCGTGATCGAGCCGAAACGTGCGTTTCTACTTCCTTGTCAAAGAGGTTCCACATGATGGATTTAGGATTGAGTGAACGATCGAATCGGTTAGGGATCGGACAATTCGGAGAATTGTGCAACAGTCGTACGATTCTCCGAATCGTGATCCTAACAAATCAGAAAAGATCATTCAAATAATTTCTGTACGCATCGGCAGTAGAACCGTTGCCAATCCGTCCATTCAACTCAGGTCCTGGCAAAATTCACAAGGCACAAGCAC
>JBEBHM010000958.1:0-2900 GCA_040080875.1 Pirellula sp. | reverse complement strand
GTTTCTACCCCGGTATTCTTCGAAAAGCCCATTTTTATGGGACAAGGGTGGGTCGAGCGGTGATATGTGAGTATCCAAGCGACAA
The DNA here is from genome assembly GCA_040080875.1 of Pirellula sp. Taxonomy (GTDB): domain Bacteria; phylum Planctomycetota; class Planctomycetia; order Pirellulales; family Pirellulaceae; genus JBKCUI01. The sequence goes on along the minus strand of JBEBHM010000958.1, from coordinate 2,815 downwards.
GCAACATCGCGCAACGCTCGATGGAAACCAGTGTGAACCGAATCAATGATCAACAGTTGGAACAGATTGTATCCCGGCATGGTGCCGCGTTGGTGCTCTATGCGCGTCAATGGTGCAATCTGCCTGACGACGCTGTTCAAGAAGCCCTATGTGAATTGGTCCAGGCTCCTGAGATTCCGATGGATGTCGTGCCGTGGTTGTTCAAAGCGGTTCGATTTCGAGCTTTGAATATCGCTCGATCCGAACGTCGACGAGACAGCCATCAACGCGCAGCGTCACAGCTGCGCGATGCATGGTTTACTTGTCGCACGGAAACGAACTTGGAAGCCGCAGAATTGCAGATTTTCCTGTCGAAACTGCCAGAGATGGAACGCGAAATCGTTGTAGCAAGAGTTTGGGGCGAACTCACGTTTGAACAGATCGCAGAATTGACGGACATGGCATCCAGTACCGTTCATCGGTTTTATACGAGATCCATGTCGCGTCTTAAGGTACTGCTGGACAACCAAATGGAAACCAGATCATGAAACCGATTGATCCCGAAGATCAAGACATAGACATGGACCTAGCAAATCTAGAGCGTCGTCTTCGCAACGCGACACCCAGGCCGCCGAACTTGGATATGGAAAAAATCCAACAGCTACACAATCAAGTCCGACATTCGCAACGAGGTAAAACCGAAAAACCTTTTTTGGTCGCACCCTTGATAGGTTCGTGGGTGTTGGGAGCGGCCGTCGGTGCGGCCGCCATGTTCTGCTTCCTTCGCTTCATGCCGACGAACGAGTCCAACAGCCCGATCCCCTGGATTGATCGGAGCGAGCCGCATGTTAACTCCGATAGAACTGCCCCCCAGATTTCCGCAAACTCTGAACCTGTCGCTGATGGTCGACCTGGGGCACATGACCTTGAGTCACTATTGCATTTGTCGAGCGATGCGCCATTGCTCGCGGGATCTCATCTCAAAAGCGGCAAGCATATATCGATTTCGATACCCAACGATTCCATTCAACCCATTCGCTCGACGGTTGAAACAAACGACGCATCGGTAGGCCCATCCCAACTTCTACCTTCCACTCGCAAGCGTTTATTCCAAGAACTGCTCGATAACTCGATGCCCAACGTTTATTAACTTGATGAAAAGGAACGATCGATGAAACTTGACTATACGAGACTGTTGCTGTTCGCAGCGCTGTGCGTTTGCATTCGAAGCGCCCTCGCGGACGAACCGTCGATTGAGGACGGCTGGTTGCTCACCAGGGATCCGGCCACCACTTACCATACGATGACACGCGAGTTGACGTTGCATCCCAAGTCGGAACCTAAACCCGCTTTAAAGCACCGATTGCTGCCGGACGAATTTGACCTCCTCGATGGCAATGCTGCGATCTACTATCTCAAGGCCATGGGCTTTCTCGAACAGAGGATGGCGAATGAAAAGCTGAACGATATACACAAGCAGGGTGTCGCCGAAGCCAAGTCCAAAGAGACCACTCTCGACCAAGTTCCACCGTTTTCATATCAAGAGACGCCGCCAAACAAACTGCCGATCAAGCAGGTCAAGGAATACTTGGCTCTCACCAACTTTCAAACACACTATCTTGAGGAAGCTCGCAAACTAAGAGCCTTCTCGCTCGATCGCAACTTGAACCATGTCGACAATCCCGTCGGATACCTGTTGCCGGAAGTGCAATCCATGCGAGAACTGGCCCGGATCCAACGAGTGCGGTGTCGGCTTGCGATCGCCGAGGGCCGCATCGACGATGCGATTAAGATCCTAGGGCAACAATATGCCATGGCAAAGCACCTGGGCACCGATGAATTCTATGTCTCGGCACTAGTTGGTATTGCGATTTCCGGGATTGGCTGGACCGATGCCTTGTATTTGATCGAGCATGACCAAACGCCCAACCTATATTGGGCCTTTGCGAGTTTACCTGCGCCGCTCGTCGACCTAAAACGATCGCACGCGTTTGAAGGTCAATTCTTGTTCGAGCAGATCAAGGTGCTTCGTGAAGTAGATGAGACACGTCGAACCGTCGATTATTGGCAGACGTTCACCGACCGATTCATGAAACAGGCCACGGGGCTTGAGAGCGACGGCATCAATTTCGGTCTAACTGGAGACCCCAAAATGGACCGAGTTCGGATGGCCGCCTTCATTGCGGCGGCCTTTCCCGGTGCCGCACGTTACCTACAGGAGTCCGAAGAGATCCCTAGTGAAATGGTGGAAGCGTATCCGACGGCGCAGGTCGTTTTCCTGGCGATGAAGCGGTATTACGAACGAATGCGTGACGATTATTTTAAATGGAACCACTTCCCCATCTCCCAATCGATCCATGCAGCGAAGAGAGAGGAAAGCGAACACCGGAAAAACAAGGACCGAATCGGTTTGGCAGGTGTATTACCCGATACGCTGCTACCTGCACTTGGGGGAATGCGTGGGGCGAACGCTCGAGTGCAGCAGAATATTGCCATGATCCAGGCCGTGGAAGCGATCCGAATGTATAGCGCATCGCATGACGGCAAGTTGCCTCTAGTCTTGAGCGATGCGCCTGTACCGGTCCCTAACGATCCCCTCACCGACCAACCCTTTGGGTACGAATCCAACGGCACCACAGGCGTATTGTCAGGCAGCGCTGCCTCGCACATTCGATATCGCTTGATCTTAAAGACTGCTCCAAAGTAGCAGCGTATCTCCGAGACGCTGGCTTTCGATATCAACAACATAAAAACAGATAGGACGCTTTCCATGAATCTTCGCTTAATCTACGTACGAAATGCACTTGCGCAGCTTGCGGTGGGCGTTGGTCTCATC
>JBEBHM010000957.1:0-2904 GCA_040080875.1 Pirellula sp. | reverse complement strand
GTCCAGTCCAACCCAGATGCAGCCGCCATCGGTCGGCAAACTCGCCATGTGTTGAATGAATCGGGGCATTGGTCGCAATTGGAAAAGGCGACGACAGCTTTTCGCACGACGGTGACAGACGTTGCCAACGATATTAAGGTGGGAGCTGCAGATGCGGGGATCGTTTACGACGCGGTGCTCAAGACATTTCCGGACTTAGAGTCGATCGTCTTAAACGAACTTGAGCCGATCGTTTCCAACGTCGCCATCTCGGTCGTCTCGACTACCAAGCAACCGCAGGCTGCACTTCATTTTGCTCGCTATGTCGCAGCCCGAGATCGGGGCTTGAAACATTATGCGGTTCATGGCTTCCAAATCGAACACGGCGATCCATGGAGCGACGTTCCCGAGCTATCCGTTTTTGCCGGCTCGATGTTGCGGCCTGCCATCGAAGATACACTCATTGCATTCGAAGCCCGCGAGGGAGTACGAGTGACTCGAGTCTATAACGGATGCGGGATCCTCGTCGCACAGATGAAAGCGGGACAACATCCCGACGCCTACTTCGCTTGCGACCGAGAGTTCATGAGCCAAGTTCCAGACCTGTTTCCCAATCCAGTGGACGTATCCACTAACGAGCTGGTGATCTTGGTCAAGAAGGGCAACCCGCTCATGATTCAGAGCCTGCGCGATTTGACTCGAGAAAATTTGCGAGTTGGCATTGGACATGAAAAGCAGTGCGCGATGGGTTGGATCACACAGAACACCATTCGAGAAGCCGGGATTCAACAGGAAGTGATGGCCAACGTCACCGTCCAGACTCCCACCGGAGACATGCTCGTCAATCAACTGCGAACCGGTTCATTAGATGCCGCTGTGGTCTACATTAGCAACGCAGCCGGTGCCGCCGAGCATTTGGATGCAATTCGTATCGAGGGCTTGGCGTGTTCTGTCGCAGTTCAGCCACTCGCTGTTTCGGAGGACACGCAGTACCCTCAATTGTTGAATCGATTATTCCAAAAGATCTGTTCCAGCGAGTCCGAGGAGATTTTTGCTGCCGAAGGATTTCAATGGCGGGATCCCAAGATGTCCCAGACGTCGCTGGTCCCATTGCCGTTGAAAGCATTGCCGTTGAAAGAGGGGCATGGGAATACACCCTGAGCCAACGCGTTCGAGGCGTCGAGAACGGGAGGACGTGGTCTATTTTTTGATCATGGGAGGGCTTTCAGCCTGCTTCATCCTGTTGATCGTATTGCTATTGGTCGCTGACGTTTGGTTTACATTGCAATCGCCGGGCAGTTTTATCGCCGCGCTTTCGAAGCCAGAAATTTTGGCCGCTCTGCGATTGACTCTGATCTCGTGCACGACCGCGGCCATTCTCTCGGTGTGGGTTGTAACGCCGTTAGGGTACTTGCTATCGCGCTATTCGTTTCCGGGACGTTGGATCGTAGATACGTTGGTCGACATTCCCATCGTATTGCCGCCTCTCGTGTTGGGATTGAGTTTGTTGATCTTGTTTCATCAGCCGATCTTCGGATTTGAAATCGAAAGTTTCTTGAGAGACAAGGTTGGGTTTCCGGTAACATTCGAATGGCCAGCCGTAATTCTGGCTCAATTTGCAGTGTCGTGTGCGTTTGCGGTACGGACGATGCGAGTTACTTTTGACCAGATGAATCCGCGAGCCGAAGATGTTGCACGCACGTTGGGATGCACGCGAGGTCAAGCGTTTTGGAAGATCGCATTGCCTCAAGCCAATCGAGGAATCATCACCGCGTTTACGATTGCATGGGCGCGAGCGCTCGGCGAATTTGGCCCTATTATGGTGTTTGCCGGTACGACACGCATGCGGACCGAAGTCCTATCCACATCCGTGTTTTTGGAACTGAGTATTGGCAGCTTGGACGCGGCGGTGGCGGTTTCGCTATTGATGGTTGCGATCGCTGTGGTGGTGCTGTTGGTGTTGAGGATTTTTGGGACGGGACTTTCGTCGTGATCGAACTGCGCAACGTGACTGTTCAAAGCGGCGGTTTTGTTCTGCGAAAGATTTCGTTTTGTATCGCTGCCGGTGAGTATGCCGTGTTGATGGGAACGACCGGTCGCGGCAAGACAACATTGCTTGAAAGCATTTGCGGCTTGCGAAAGGTAATCGAGGGGCAGATCTTAATTCACGGTCAGGATGCAACGCGCTGGTCACCAGCCGATCGCGAGATCGGATACGTCCCTCAGGATTTAGCTTTGTTTCCGAACTCGACGGTTAGGGAGCATCTGGAGTTTGCATTGCGTCTTCGCAAGATACCCAAAGCCGAAATGGCAGCACGGACATCCGAGCTATCCGAGGTATTGGGCATAGGTCACTTGATGAATCGGTCCATTGTTGGGCTCAGTGGAGGAGAATCGCAACGAGTGGCTTTGGGTCGAGCGTTGTCGTTTAAGCCGAGGGTCTTGTTGCTGGATGAACCGCTGAGCGCTTTGGACGAATCGACAAGGCAGGAGATGCACAGCTTGTTGCGGCTAGTGAAATCAACCACGGGAGTAACGACATTGCACGTGACACATAGCGTAGTGGAGGCCGAGTCATTGGCCGACCGCTGCCTGTGGCTTACCCCGAATGGGGTTGAGGGATGAGAGTCCCGGTAGGGACGGCAGATGCTAGGCGGCGGTGATAACCGCCGTTGGGCCGAAGGCCCAAACCCGCGCGCATTAGTCCCGGTAGGGACGACAGATCGTCAACATCGACGACAATCGTCTGACACTTAAATCGCGATCGATCATCCCGCATCGACGTTCTATCGGCCCATCCGGTTCTTTCGCGTGGGCTTCGCACGTCAACGAAGGCGCCGCCGCCGCCTTGCCATCACATAAGCACGCATGAAGAAGTAGTTTGTCATAACCTGTAGCCGTGGTCGCTCCGCGACTCGGCAATGC
>JBEBHM010000956.1:0-2907 GCA_040080875.1 Pirellula sp. | reverse complement strand
CGGTTTGTCCAAGTTCAGCTTGCCCCCTTCAACCAGCTTCATCGCGGCCGTCGCCGTAATCGGTTTGGTGATCGATGCGATCCAGCAAATCGTATCGGTTTGAAAAGGTCGTATCGGATCGATCTCGCAGACGCCAAACGCACGTTGTTCGATCACTTTGCCGTGCCGCATGATGAGCACCGAGGCGCCAGGAATACTCCCATCGGCCACCGCCTGTTCCACTATCTGAAAGGCAGTCGCGAAATTCTGCGCGAAAGTGGATTTCGATGCCAAGAGGATGAGCATTAGTCCACAAACGCTGATAAAAAAGACACTTCTCGCTGATCGCCAGCATCTGGTTCCCAGGCTCTGCCTGGGAACCAGATGAATTGCAGGCTCCGCCTGCCTTAGCGACGTTGAATTTATCGAAACAGGAGGCAGAGCCTCCGAGACAGTTCGTTTCCAGGCAGGAGCCGCAGGAGCCTGGGAACGAGCTTGTTTGTACTGGCAATCGCCGAGAAGTGTCATAAAAAATCGTGAATTGATGAATCGCATATTGTTGTTCGCATTGGCACAGTGAATGGCTGCGACCTCATTTTCCTGTCGCATAATCTTCCTGTCGATCCCCAAACCAAGCGAGTGGCTGGAAGCTCGCTCCGCAACCATCCAAGCCCTACCGATGCGTCGCGATTAGGATAGCTCTTGGCGATGAGCAATGGGTCATATGTGCGTCCGTACCAAGTTTGCGTTGGGCTGGTTCCAGATTGAGAAAAGCATACTAGGGCTCATTGACCAGCAATCACGTGGCCGCTGGTTACGTTATTTGGCCACTGCCCCTTCAGGATTGGTGCCGTTATTAGGGCTGCTGGATCGATGACGATATGCTTAATCTTTTCTCGGTGCCAGGTATAGACAACATGCACCAAACCATCGGACGTTTGGATCACCGAGGGATAGGAGAATTGCTTGCCCGGTTCGCCTGTGTAGTCCAGCACCAGAGCAGCATCCCAAATCTTTCCATCACGACTTATTGCAACATTAAGTATTCCTCGACCTTTATGTCCCATGCCAGGTTGTTCTCGTGTGGAATGATTGTAAACCAGGAGCGAATGTCCGTTTCTTAGTTGTACTGCATCGATCCCAGAGTTGTTATTCGGAAGAGTCCCGTCCATTAATGGATCCCACGTCAGTCCGCCATCGTGTGACCATGATTCAATGATCTTGTCGTTGCGGCCGCGAGCAAGGAGTTGGAGTTGTCCGCTAGCATGGAGCAGCAGGGTTGGCTGAATGGCCAGCGTCTTGCGTCCGTCATTGAGTGGTCCGACGATCGACCATGTTTCGCCTGCGTTTGTGGATCGCTCGATATGGGCCGTCCACCCTTCGGCTTCGCTGCTTGAGGGAGCTAGCCATGTACCATCTGACAGAACGATAGGTTTGTTTTTTACGGGGCCTATTCGATTGTTGCTCAAACGCGATGGTTCGCTCCAAGTAATACCTCCATCACTCGATGTCATCAACATGCCCCACCACTGACTTGGGCTGGGACCAATCTTGTAAAAGAGGTGTAACTTACCACCCGGTGGTTGGAACAATACGGGATTCCATGTTGGCAGACGCGTTCCGTCCGACTGAACTCCATCAGCAACCTCACATTGTTTCTGCCACATTCCATTTTCGTATCGAGCGACATAAATGCAGACGTCAGGATTGCGCTCCGCAGTGCCGCCAAACCAAGCAGCGACGAGTTGGCCTGGTGCAATCTCGGCGATCGTTGCGGCGTGACAGCTCCGGTACGGAGCGTGCTCAAAGATGAACCCCGAGCGTACGATGCCTTTGCTACCAGGCTCGTCGCCCCAGAGTGATGCGGGCACGACAAGGCTGATCAAAGCAAGCATTGATGTGCTAGCCAGTGTATGGCAATATCGCAATTGCATGTTCGTTAACCATTCATCAATACTGCGCACGAAAGGTGTACATGACTGCGCACGCAGGTGCACATCCTACGCGAACATAAAGCCATGTTCCGGGTCAATACGTAATCAAGAGTTTACGCGAAAGATAGGTGCCGTTCATCGTTACGCAATAGAAAGGCAATCATTCCGTGGAGACAACCCTTTGCGTCTGTTGCGTTTTAATTGATGTCGTCCAATAAAGTTAATCGAAGTTCAACTCCATATTGGAATTGCTTTTGTCGATGGTCATTTTCATGGGGCTCTTTCCAGGAGCGTATTTTTTGCATACTTCCAAATAATCGGGCTCAGTACTGCTCTTGCTTCCCATATCGACCAGCGGATCATGAGCCGTGATGGTGTGTTGGCCTGGGTAAACACCTGGAGTGCTGCCAATTTGCATTTCGAATCGACCATCCTTGTCGGTCGCACCGGTACTCGTAGCTTTCGTTTGCAGATCGTCTGGCGCAAACGTTATATAGAGATAAGCGACGGGTTTCCCATTTCTCTTGGCGACGCCCTTAATCTGATGCAACGTTGGTCCGGACGGGCCGCATCCGTACGACACGACGAAACTGGCTAACAGGATGGCCGAAAAAAACCTGGACATGCTTGGTATTCGTTTCATTCAAAATGATCAAATGATCAATAAGTAGTGTGGTATATATCCCTTGTGCGTCTTCATGCCGAAATTTCTGGGTAGCAGATGTTGAAAAAGATCCCGCCGCATTGGGATCTTTCGCAAGATCCACTAAGCCCAACCCCAACTTTAAGCGTTGACGACACAGTAGCTCCAACGCCCAGCAACGACTGGGCATTGGATTGAATCAATTTGTTCACAGAGGATTAATCCTCGATGGCTACAACTTCGTTGCCATCGCGTGTGTGAAGTCCTCGCCATGGAATCGTAGCGATGGTATCGCTAACAAAACGAACGCTGCCGTCGCAAGAGCCTGTGTTGATGCCACCTGTATGGAAG
>JBEBHM010000955.1:0-2907 GCA_040080875.1 Pirellula sp. | reverse complement strand
TCACAATCGTTCCAACCCCAAACCCAATGGACTCATCAAACATGATCATTCTCGCTCTCGATCTCGGGAAGTTCAATACCATGTGCTGTATTTTCAACTCCGAAACTCGCAAACACGAGTTCATCAACGCTGTCACTGAACGGAATTATCTCACCACTCTTCTCAAAAAGACAAAGTGCAATCTCGTCGTCATGGAGGCCTGCGGGCCTTCTGGATGGATCAACGACTTGGCCATCAGCCTCGGTCACAAGACACTCGTCTGCTCAACCAACGAAGACGCATGGAAGTGGTCCAACGTTAAACGCAAGACCCACAAGGACGATGCCTTCAAGCTCGCTCGCATGGCTGCCATGGGGGAACTTAAGGCGGTCCACATGCCCTCCAAAGAACATCGTGAGTTCCGGTCCCTCGTCAAGTATCGCAAGACAATCGACAACCGCATTACCAAGATGAAATGCACCATTCGAGCTTGGTTTGTCAATCATGGCATCACCATCGACTCGGGTGAAAAGGCTTGGAACACAGGGCGAGTGCATATCAATTCCTTCCGCAAATCTCTCGACCAATGCTCGCCAGACGAGCTGTGGAAAGCAGAGCTCGATATCGAACTGACCCAACTGGACGCGAGTGCCGTTCATTTGCAAGTAGTTACCAAGAAGCTTGAAGAGATTGGCAAGAAAGATCCTCGAATCCAGCGAGTCATGACCATTCCAGGTGTTGGGCCACGAACGGCGGAGATTCTCGTCGCATGTATTGACGATGCCAAACGCTTTGCAAGTGGCCGCGAAGTTTCCGCGTACTTCGGCTTGGTGCCACGCCAATACCAATCCGGCGAAACCGATCGCAACGGTCGCATCACCAAGCGAGGAAACCCACTTGCTCGCACCATCCTGGTCGAATGCGCTTGGGCATCGCTTCGTTACAACCCTTGGGCCAAAGCGATCTACGAACGGATCAGTGGCAAGCAGAAGACACGCAGGAAGAAAGCGGCAATTGCCTTGGCTCGCAAGATCGCTGTAATCGCCTGGGCTCTCCTCCGAGATGAAAAAGACTGGGAGCCGAAGCGAATGGTCGAGATCACCGAATCGTTCGGCAAGATGCCGCTCGGGCTCAAAGAGACACTGCTTACGATGAAGCCCAAGGAATGCCGTCACAAACGAAAGAACCGCCTTGAAAAAGAAGCGAGAGCGGCTGCCAGGGCATTGAAAGAGAGCACACCGACGAGTGAGAAACCAAGCAAGCTCAAAGCTACCAAAACACAAACCACGAAAGCACCAAGTAAAGCCACTGCGAAAGCGACCAAATCCAAGACCAATATCGCCCCCGAAACGACATCGCCTGCGCCCAAACCAAGGCGAGCAAGAAAGCTAGTAGTCGCCGGCTGATGACCGGTGCTTTCGAGCACCGAGACATCGGAGAACGAATCAGCCTTGCTCGCCCCTTTTGAAATCATGGCAACGAGGACAACCAGAAACGCGGTCTGATGAACAACACATAGTCGAACGAATCGGACCTCGTAGCCTTTAAAACTCGCATCACAACCCGAATCCACTTTACCATAGATACAATCCCCGACTTCGCAGGAGAACCTTCCACAAAGGACAGAACACGTAGTCCAAGGACAAGACCTAACCCAATCGACTTAGCACCGAAACCAGTTGACGACGGATGGCACAATTAGGACTCGATCAAGATTTGAATTCAAGATCGACAAGTCATCCGACACGTCGCCCTAAAGACTGTGCAGTTGAACGGTAGGTAGCTTGCTGCTCAGAGTGTCGAGTATCGACGCTTAGAAGCCTTCAGGCAAGCTGCAGCCAAACCACGAGCCAACCATTGAACCAAAGATGATTGAACCGTGTATGGATAACTGAGACAACGCAGTCCGCGTCAAGCGGATACACGTAAGTGTTATGTGTTGGCACCTCGAATAGTCGCCTAATCAATCATCCTTGATCGCGTTGAGAAGTACTTTAAAGAAGTGACCCCAGTAGAAGCCTACAATAGCAGTTCCGGTGCTGTCCTCTGCGCCGCTTAATGTTTGCCCTAGCTGTGAGCAACCATTAAGCGGCTCCGACGACAGCACCTACCGAGTACACAAAAATGTAGTGGCCTAAAAAAATAATTAGAAATAGTGGCGACTGTCACTTGCAAACCCAGGACTTCATAGTCGACCGCGTTGACCGGGCCGCGGCGAGTTAAGCTTCCATTTCAAAGCCGCCCGATCCGCGGCTCCGTGTCCAACGCTTTGTTCTGTCGCGATTTCGTCGTTAGATTGTCCCCAGCGCTTGGAAATTGTCGTCAAACCAGTATACACCATCGCGTCGCAGCAATCGCTCCAACAGGTCAGCCATCGAATTGGCAACTATGTCATGCGAGCCGGGTTCCCCCACCGTTTCATGGAATACATCAATGATAGCTGAACCCGAATTCGATGATGCATCAAATGCTAACCAGTTTGAGTCGCCATAGTCCACAATCTGCCACCATTTTGCAGATGCCTCGTACAGCGGCGAATCATCGAAAATGTATCCGTACGATTGAGTCGTGTTTAGGTCGGCAAGTCGGGGAATCATTAAGCGGTAACGACGACCATTCGGATCACCAATGTCGTCACCATCACCGATAAGCGCACCATCGCACAATCTGTAAAAGTCGAGTAGTGCCTCCGGAACACTGCGGTTGCGAGCGGCTTCGACCTCGCTGTCATTGACCGGTGGAAACGCAAAGTGTCCGTCACGAACTCGCGCGACGACGTTCTCAAGGTTTGGCTGCACTGGTAGACGCTTATGATTGATCGGTTTTGGCGACAGAACGTATAGCGATCTATCCCAACTGGAGCGGGAAGGAATTTTCGTAGAATTCCTGAAAGCGGAACGGCGGGATAGATCGTGCGTTGGGCTATGC
>JBEBHM010000954.1:0-2911 GCA_040080875.1 Pirellula sp. | reverse complement strand
CCGACTCGACGAACTCCAAGGGCTCGGAAACAACTTGACTTGGTCTCCTGCGTCTTGCGTTCGCGTCGATCCAAGTATCGGAATGTGACTTGACCATGTTCACCAAACAGGACTCTGTGAACCTTGAGTACGAAGGTCTTCTCTCGTACTTCTACAATTTCGCCAACCGCTGCGACATCTGCATTGCCAGTTAGCTCGTACAAATCCATGGGCTTATAAATTCGCACAGTTGAAGGATGGAGAACCGAGAATGCAATAACGGCGAAATAGATGGCGAATCTCGTCATTTTGAACATCACTTCTTCTCTTCAACGGACGAACGTATCAGTTCACCGGTCTTGCGTAGCGTGGCCCAACCGCCGTTGTGCTCTTGATTGTAACCGCAGTAGCCAGACGCGAATATCTACGATGCTCCCCTATGCCGACGCCATTGTCGCGTGACGCTTCAATACTTCGTCCGTTAGCCGTCCGCACTTGCGGACGATGCAAGATCCTGGTGAGTAGAGCGTGCTCGTTCTTGCGAGCTTAGCAGTCGGCGACGGACGGTTGGCTCTTCAGTACTTGGCCCCTTACATATTCCGAGTTGCGATCAGCAATAGCCGGATCGTCAAGGTGCAACCAGGTCCGGACGGTACCGGAGTTGTCACGTTCACGTACCGCCCCAGCGGTACGAATTCGTACAAACCGATGACGGTAAGTGCCGAAGAGTTCATACGTCGGTTCTTGCAGCATGTCCTTCCGAGCGGATTTCAAAAGGTCCGACACTTTGGCTATGCTCATCCGCGGGCAAAGACAGATTGGGAATGGCTGTCGATGTTGGTGACTGTGACACTGAACATGGTGTACGTACTGACTGTGGGAGCAAAACCACAATACGAAAAGCCGTCGCTTAAATGTCCGGAATGCGGCGGCGAGTTGACATGCCTTGGTTTCGTACCCAGTGCGCCTCGTCGCCTCGTGGAGTTCGACACCAGTTAGCAATTAAGAACGGACGGTGACAAAACGCCCAATTTCGAACGACGCGAAGATCGTTCTGCGTGGAAGGACCGTACCGAGCGTGGAAAACAAAGCCAAAGCGGCTTACGATCAACGGAAACGGCACTACGATTTGCAGCAGGAGTGGCCGAGGATACGGTGAACACATCGCCATGGCAAACATGGCGGCCCAAAAAGGCGGCTCAACCTATCATCGCGCAGACAAGTTGAGCGAAGCAACGCCCTAGAGCAAGTCGAGTGCCAAACTGAAGAAATTCAGGTGCGTACCTGCCGGGTAAGACACATCCCTAGCGACGCCATGAACTGCCGCTTGGGCTTCTTGAACATGGGATTAGATTTTGGCTAGGGACTTAAGCTCCAAATCCTCCAATGGCAATCGACTGACTCAGCCCACGCTCGTCCCTAGAACAACGACGCAAAATCTAATCCTTCATATGTTCGTCTGCGTTTTTGTGCTACGAGTAAGTGTATTTTATTGGATTGGCCGCGCCTTGTTTTCGGAATTCATCCGGCAGCCGTTTGCCAATATACTTTTGTCGAATTGTATGAGATGCCTCAGCACCAATGAATCCGTACCGGTCGGCGACAGGTTCCCGACCGGGAAAATGTTCAGTTGTCGCAGGAAGCCATTTTTCCGCAACGAAAACGGCAACAATGATGCCAAAGCGAACCGCGCACACGATTTCAGCACGAGAAGCCTTTTTCTGACTGATTTTCCAAGCGTATCGGGTTGCCTCGTAAAGTGACGATTCTGTTGCGCTACGGTTTACGTTGATGAGGATCGCACGGTGTTTGAAGTCGGCAGGTTCGGCCTGATATTTGTTGACGATTTCCTGTGCGTGCATTGCGCCATACTCATTGCTGCCTGATCCGTTCACGGCATTCGTAATCCCTGGGTAGGCGTCAATCAAAGCAGCCTCGACCTCAAACGCGGTTTTGTCATCAAGTCCGTGCCGATGAATGACGTGGCCAACATCAAAACCGGCGGCGCGTATTTCGTGGATTCGTTTGAGTTTGTCGTTCGGGTCATCGGTGTCAATCTCAGCGCGAATGTGAGCAAAGACGCGATTGCCTTTTCCCTTGCCAACATAAAACGTTTCGCCGTTCCGTGGATCGATGAGCCGATAGACGTATGTCTTCAGTTTCTCGATGACTTCAGGCGAAAACAATTGCATAGTGAAAGCGGTCTCTTGAGCAGACGAACGCTACACGTCACCCAGTCGCGGCAAGTAACGTCTCTAAAAGTCAAAGTACCCGATCCGCGACTTGGGTGCACGTGATTGTTCGTCAAGATTCTTCGGGAGTGAGTTCGTTGACGGCGTCTTCGTGAGACGGCCACACCGTACGGTCGCCATGCTTTTCAAGAAGGCATTCAACGTTCCAGAGGCATTGCTGTTCTGCGGAGTTCTCCACGATCAGTTTATCAGATGTAGAGTATCGATGCAAAATTGAATCAAGCAAAACGGCCTCAGCGGGTGTCATATCAATTGTAGCAACGTCGGGTCTATGCTCTTTGGCGGAGTTAGTCGATGAACGAAGCAAGAAAGCCCACGAACGGAGCATCTCGTAAGCGGCATCAGTGCCTCCATGTATTGGCAGCTTGTTTATCACAAGGCGAACAACACATCGCCGGATTTCCTCAAGGAAGCTGTCGCCATAGTGCTGAATTACAAAATGGTCCCATTCAGCTTCGTCTGACTCTTGGACAGCATAGCGATCAAGGAAGTCTGCGAACGCCTCTCGCGTTACAGTCGCAAATCGATCATAGGCAACCATGCGATGGAAATTTCTCTTCCTGACGAAAGAATCCATGTAGGTCCTGGGTTTGGGGTGGGAGCCCTTCGAATAGAATCTGGCGACTCGAACCCGTGATCTTGGGTTGCCAAAACAACCGCTGTCACAATCGTTCCAACCC
>JBEBHM010000250.1:0-10957 GCA_040080875.1 Pirellula sp. | reverse complement strand
CGGACGGCTCGCGTCGTTCCGCTACAAACGTGAGTGCGCTTGCCGCGATTTCGAACAATCAAAAGAAAGCTCGCGGTCTTCGCCTAGTTTTCAAATCGTTAGGATTGATTTTATGAAAATTGCACCTGTCGTTCAACAAACCATCGATATGGTTCGCGATACAGAGCAGACCAAGCTAGACATCGCCACGGCCATTCTTAAAAAACAGAGTGACGCAAACAAGCAGCAAGGCCAAGCTGCGGTGCAGCTGATCGAACAAGCCGCAACGGTCACACGCGGAATCGACGTTCGCGCTTAGGCAGGAGTGAACAAGCGACCCCACGTCACCGGCTGGACAGATGATGCAGCCAGCCGTAGTACGTGAACAACAAAGGCAATCCAAATGCCATCAATAAAATTTGACGCATAGAAATCTGGACGCGTCGAATCGGTAATCTTCGATCAACGAGGTCCCTCGACGATCGAGCGTAAAAAACCCAGGCAGCCGGCAAAGTCGCCAGCAGCGCAGTCTGGGCAAGAAAGAATCCAGAGTACCAAGCCCTCGCAAGTAACACTCTTAGAAACAATTCAAACATAAACGCAACCGATACCCAATTGGACAACACGGTTGCAATCAAAAAAGTATTCCATTCACGAACAGGACGAATCAACGTCCAAGCCACGATGAGGACGATCGGTACTTGCGAGGCCAGTACTTGTACCGAACGGCACTCTTGGTACATCAAATAGAGGACGACGGATGCAACGATGCTGCCTATGCACAAAATGGAAAAGGAGAAGGTTTGTAGGCAGACGACCGTACGAAACAATGTGACCAACATGATACCCATGGCAAGGAACAAGCCGTAGCCGTAGGGAGCAAGAGCAATGACATCGTCAAGCGGATTTGAAAATGATGTTCGCGCAATAGGATACTCCGTAGTACCGCTGCAACTTTGACAGAGAGGAAGCCATAACGTGCCGAACAGCAAGAGCCCGCTTGTCCATGTCGGCCAAGCGGCATGACTCAAAATGGCAGATTGAATCTCAGGACGCTCGCTTTTGAGTTTTGACGCTGGACTGTTCATGGTCAAGTTATTAGGCATATGCGAATTTAGGCAATTCAGAACATCGTAAGCGGACGGCAGATTGGACGATCCTAACCCGATACTTGGGCGTCGATCATAACTCGGGCCAAACCGGACGCTAGCGCGTTCCGGCTGATTAGCCGCAGGGCGCTAGCCTCATCATTACCCACAAATCCTTTGGACTTTCGCACGAAACGCGGACTTTCGTACTCGTACTCAGCCCCCAGGGCGGTACTCGTACTCGTAGTCGAAGGGTCTGGCCGATTCGAGTACGAGTACCATTTCATTGAGTACGAGTACGATAGAAACCCAAAAGATGTGGGTAAAGATGAGGGTTTTTGGCCCATGTTGCGATCAACACCATTCGGAATGTCCCTCACTTAGTTAGATATCGGGTTATTACGAATCTACTTGCGTTTTGCGGCGGATTTTCGGATTTGCTCAAGCGCCCATGTGCAGGCAAATCCAAGCTCAGAAGCTGTTCCGTCATTGAATTGCTCTAGTGTCGATATGCAGTCCTCATATCCCATTTTGCCCAATGCCAATGCACAGGCAAAACGAACCAAATTGTCTTCTGGATTGATCGGTGGCACGTCCTCAATGCGTTTGCAAAGACGCGCGCGCAATGCAGCATCATCCTTGTCTTGATACAACTGCCCAAGTGCCCATATTGCGGACGCTCGACTGACGATCCCTAATTTGAAATCGTTCTTAGGAACGTACGCCATCAAGGTCTCTACGGCCGGTTCATAGCCGGTTCGACCCAAGGCTTCACTCAAGTAACTGATCCGAATCAGGTCGGTAGTGCGTATCGGAGCAACTGGCCCATCAATCGACAAGAATTCAGTAACTTGCTTGAGGTGTGCATGAATTTTCTCCAGGACTGCAACTTCCTCGGCGATCTCCATGAGTCCCCAGCCTGCGACCATATTCACTTCTTCGCGTGGGTGGTCCAATAGTTCAACAAGCCTGTTGCAACGAGTCGTATCCTTCAACACTACCGAAACCAAGATCGCTTGCTCAATCCCCATATGCGAATCGCCATGCAGATGCTCCGTTATGCACTCGTCTACCACTCCTCGCTGTCCGTTGTTGGCTTTTTCGATCAAGTGACGGCCCGCCATTCTCCTGACTTCTAGGTTGCGATCTTGCAACAGTCGTGCTTGTAAGGTCAAGCTCGTTTCGTCGGTTTGCTTTTGAAGAAAAGTGAGCGCCGTTTTGCGTACCTCTGGATCTGCATGTGCAATCAACTGCGGGCCATATTCCCGTGCGGCAATTGGGAAAAATAGGCATATCGAGCGGGCTGCGATTCGTTGTGCCACTGCTGAGCCATCATCGTAAATCAAACGCAGTTTTTCCAAACTTAGCTCGCTTGCATGCCGCTTCAGTAGATGCGCCGCCAACAAGTGCCTTTGTTCTACGTCCGACGACAACACTGTCTGAGCAAGCTCTTCTAATCCGTTGTCGATCAACTGCCCTAATGCACTTGCGGCTAATAAACGATTGGCAAGCGTAGTGCGATTGCCGCGTAACACGTTTTCCAGTAGCGCACGGTCTTGCGGGCCGCCTAGCTCCGCGATGCCTTGCAATGCATCTGCGATCTCGGTAGGTCGAACATTCGGAGCGTTGAGTCGATCTCGCCATGCGCTTAGGGCAACCGGTGACTTCCATCGAACGAGCGCTTTCTCTACCTGGGACCTCATGAGAGAGTCTCGTTGAGAAATCTGCCAAAGGAATTCTGCATGCGAACCGTCGCTCAGCAAAAGTAACGCCGACGACATGGTGCGAGCGGATTGGCGCAACTGGCTCTCTTTTTTGAGTTCGACAACGAGTAATTCGATGGCTCGATCTCGGTCTTTCTTTTCGAACGCTGGGTTACCATGTTCGAGACAGAGCGTCTGCGCGGTTTGTAATTGATCCTGAGTTTCCGTCGAAGCAAGCCACTCAAGATTGACTCGGGGAGGGGAGGGCGGAGGGCTTCGATTCCAAATGTCGCCGAGATCTGGTTGCATTTCCCAAAGGTGCTGCAGCGGTTGAGTTCGTTGCGCCATGCCGAACTCACTGCATATGGTCACGCTCAATAAAATGACAATGGCTAATGATTTGATTTTCATCATGAATTGTAGGGAGAATTTAGTCTGGACGTGTCAAGCGAAACGTGCGCAGCGAGAGAATCACGATGCACAATAACGACAAACCGATCCCCACGTACCAACCCATGGGCGTCAAGCGATACAGTTCGAAACCTGGAGTTTTCATTTCAGCCAATGCAATCGCAGCAGGATTAAGGAGCAATGCTCGCTCGACTAGCAAAGGGCCAAAGGGCTGGCCTCGCGACAACCAGATAAGCAATGTGCCTGCGAACATTGTCAGTAGGATTGCGTAACTCGTAGCCGTCGCAACGGCTGTTGTTCGGCAGAACGAACTGACGCATGCGCTGATGCTAGTCACCAGAGCAATGGCAATCAGAAGCGAAATAACGACGTTGCCAACCTGACCGCCAATCGCTGGCTGAATGTAACTCATAACGACGTATCCAGGCAACGTTGCGAGCAAAAGAAGCAGCAGAGTCCATACCGTGCTCAGCAGTTTTCCCAGCACGATTCGAATCGGCGAGAACGGCGATACACGCAACAACTGCCAGCCTCCACTCTCAATTTCCGCCGCGATCAAGTTGGCTCCTAGGCTCGGTCCTAACAATAGCAATAACGCTACTTGCATCAATACCATGGACGAGGCAATGCGATCCACGCCCCAGTTGACGGTTCCGGTTGCGGCTACCACGGTTAGCAATAGAGAGACGATAGCACCCGCAGCGACCAGCCTCAATAACCAATGCAACCTCCCAAATTTTCGAGTTCGAAACTCTTTGACCATGACGGGATTGAGCCACCACGGAATCCCTGCCTTGCGACGTTGGGGATCGACAAGGTAAGCGAAGCGCCGGGTCCAGCCACCGGCAGAACTGCGATCACGAACTCGTCCTGTCGGTCTTGCGCGATCGAGCAAGATCGGGTCCAATTTCATGAGCGTTGCCAACGCCAAGACTACGCTAACGATGCAACTAACCATCAAGAACTCGCGCCAACCCGTCGCGATTCCGATCTCGCTTGCTTGTGCTTGCAAGCCGGTTATTTGCTGAAGTGCAGGCAACGGTGAAAGTGCGGTCATCCAATGTGCGACTAACGACATAGAACCGGAGAGCTTGCCGACCAGAACCGTCGGTCCGGTCGAAAGGACGGCCAACACCAGCACCGCAGCGTAGGTTACGCGTAGACTGGCGTCGGCAGATTGAGATCGAATACTGACCCAAAGGCCCAGTGCAGAATACTGAATTGCCATTCCAATAAAAACCAACAACAATGGGCCAATGTGTCCCATTAGAGAAATGCCGCCCATCGCGTAGCAAGCCATCAATGCAGGAATACTCACCGAAAAAATGATCATTGCCAACAGGACATTGGCGCAAAGTTTACCCAGGTAAATACGTCCAGGGGACGTTGGAGAGTTGAGCAAGAGAGTCAACGTCCCTTTGCGCCGCTCCGACACAAAAGCCGTTGCGGGAAAGGCTGGAATCAACATCATGATTGCAATCGCGATGGAAAATGCGACTGGTCGGAAGACTTGCAATGACCCCTGACTGACGAGATCGATGGAGGCGTCCGTGGGCCATCGCATCAACACCAAGATGGACGACAGTACTGCCAATGCAATGATCGCAAACATGGTTTTGGAGCTGCGGAGTCGCTCGAGCAACTCGCGGCGAAGTATTGGGTTTTGCAAAAGTAGGTCTGTGTTCACAACCGGTGCCTGTCCGTCAACTGGGGAAAACAAAGGTCAAAGCAAAATGCAATCATCACGCAACCACAGCGGTCGAATGCGTTCCATCGGCTACTGACAAAAACGCGTCCTCAAGGTCGCTTGTGACTTCGCGAAACTGCGAGACGGAAACGTTGGCGGCGACCAGAATTCGAAGCACTTCGGCAAGCTCGGGCTCCGTCCGTACTGTCGGAAATCGCAACACACATTCTGCCTGACTCATGGAGATCGGCTCCGTCGGCTGAAGACACGACCGAAGCACTTCTCCCGCCCTCACAAGCTGTTCCGCACCCGTCAATTGCACTTCGTAACTGCGTTGCGGGCACAATCGGTTCATGACATCGTCCAGGGGACCAAACGCTTGGAGCTTACCACCGGTGATGATCGCGACGATATTGCAGATACGCGCAAGCTCGGGCAAGATATGGCTTGTGACGATCAGCGTTTTGCCTTCTTCTGCGAGCCTCAAAAGCAATTGCCGCATTTCGATTCTCGCCTTGGGATCGAGGCCGTTCGCAGGCTCGTCAAGAATCAAAACTTCCGGATCATGGAGGAGAGTACGTGCAATGCCGACTCTCTGTTGCATCCCGTGGCTCAGGCTCTCGACGAATTTGTCTTGCATGTACGTTGTGTCCGTGATCTCCATCACCTCCGCGATTCGTTTGCGGCGATTCGTTCGTGAGATTCCGAAGATTGCTCCGAAAAAATCGAGGTACTCATGAACTCGCATGTTGTCGTACGATCCGAAACGGTCCGGCATGTACCCGACTAATCGCTTGATTTTCGAAGCATTTTCGCTGCAATTAACGCCCGCGATAAACGCGGAACCTGAGGTGGGACGAGACAACCCGACCAAGATCTTGATCGTCGTTGTTTTGCCTGCCCCATTAGGGCCAATGAACCCAAGGATCTGGCCTCGCTGAACGTGCAACGACAAATTGTCGATAGCCACGAAGTCCCCGTAGCGTTTGCTCAAGTTCTTGGTTTCCAGCACAAGATCAGCCATAAGGAATGCCTAACGAATTGTTGATGGTGGGTTTGTTGAGGTCGAGCGAGCGACTACGGAACGGGGTTCTTAACCAGCCGATTGCGAGGTAGGGTGCGACCTTCCACGGTCAAACGCAAGTGCTTAATTTGCCAGGTTATAAATCCCGCTTGATCTAGTTGGACTTCATCACCGATGATATTGATCCTCATTTCCAATCGTCCGTCCTCCATATCTTTCAGAATGCGAGGATCGCGAATCGTGCTGATATAGGGAATAGAGGGCTCGTTCAAAAGCGCAACTTGCACTTCCTCGCCACCGATCCAACAACTCAGTCGTGCCGTTCGCTTGGGAGCTTGGACATCCCAATCGATTTTGATCGAAGTAACCTCGAGCGGTACGGCTTCTTGCGGCAAAAGAAAAGCAAGATCTGTCTGCGTCGTAAGCCTCGACTCCGAAATGAACCGGCCGGTCGCTTGGTGAAAGATCACCGATGGCGATGCAGAATTAGAATATTCGGTGCGAATCATGCCAAACGGAATGCGTACCTTGGTTCCGACTTCTGGAACAGCGACGCGCAAAGGCAACGTAACCATCGCTGCGCCACGTCGTTCCAAATCCGCGTTCCATTGCGGCGTTTGCTTCCAGAGCGGAGACCACCCACAAACTGTCCGTGGGGGTATCCAATTAAACTCTTTGTCCTCGAACAGCTCGCGGTAAACAGTGGCGCGCCGACGCTGCTCATCGGTGACGATGGTGTCCGTTGTCCATCGTTCACCCTCGGCGGGTAGTTCACCATCGACGAGTATCCGCCGAGTTCCATCGAGAGATTTAGCTAGTGATGCCCCGCCTGGCTCCATCGCAATCACAATGTCTTCGAGGGGCGTTCCCAACTCTTTAGGTAGTTCAATGAGTAATCCGTCTTCTGTAAGCTGCGATGTGGCGAGTGCTGTTTGGTCAGGCAATGCGAGCTCGGACCGATATCTCCAGGTTCCCGTCGGCCAGACCGGATTGGTCATTCGCCATTTCTGAAATCCTTCGGTCGTGATGCTCCGGATTCCGGTCTCGATTTTGTCGGATGGTCTTGCCGATCCGTCGCCGTTTCCAATCAACTCCATCGAGCTCACCTCATTGGTGTATACAGCGGCAGATTCGCGAACAATCGTTCCGCTTCGCGAATCCATCTGCACCATTTGCAACGCAGACACCATGGAGGGAATCTCGCGGCGTTGAAAAATGGCAGCTGCAAACAACGGAACCGATGCGGCGAGTGCTAAAAGCGGTACCGTAACCCCAAGCCAACGCAACTGTCTACCCGCTGATCGCCAAAGTCCCATCGCAATCAAGCAACCGCAAAACGACAACAGCACGAAGGAAACCAAGGATCTCGATACGACGGGGTTTCCAATCAGGTCGACCGGATAAGTAGTCTTATCCAAATTAAGAGGTGGGAGTGGTTTCGGAATATGGACGTGTTGTGCAAACGTGTTCGCCCATTGCGGAATCGCATACGTTGCATGAAACAGCGGGTCTTTAGAGGATTGCTTGGCTCGTCCAATGATCCAAGCTGAGCTTTCAAGCGTTGTGAATAGCAACTCGCCTCTGCCGACCGGCATCCAAATCGCGACGGGCCAACCGTCCACCGAATGGGTTATTTTGCCACCGTGTTGAATGACTCGCTTCATTGACATTGCTTGGTCCGATTCAATCGATCTTTCGGCAACATCAAAGCGGTGGTCGGCAACGACCAACTCGAGTCGATTCAACTCGACCTTATCCACGGTTTCCAACTGTTGGTCATCTGCGAGCAATTCCCGGACCAAGTCCGTATCGATGTGATCAAGCATGATCCAAATGCGACCACCACTTTGCAAGAACTGTTGCATCATCCCCATGCTTGCCGCATCCTCGAGAGCTTTCGGTGTCGCTACCACCAAAGTGTTAAGGCAATTCCAGTCAGCAATATTCAAAGGGAATGGTGTGTGGTCGAGGGACACGCACGAACGCGATAGCGAGGCGTCCAAGCGAGTTGCTACCACAAATTCATACGTCGTGAAGGGTTGGGTCGGTGGCCAACGCCAATAAACTTGTTCTATCGGTTCATCGTTCATTCTGATTGCCGTGATAGCGTGATCCTTCACGATAGGCAATCGAAGGGTTCGAGTGATCGGTTCATCTCGGTTTTGAACTAAAATTTCTCGGTCGTCCTCCATTACATTGAGGGTCATCGTCACGTCGATCGGTTTCTCCGGCAATTTTTTAGGAAGACGAATTTGGATATCTACGGATTTATGTTCGCCCCCGGCTAGATTGATCCGCCGACGGTCCTCTTCGCCTATTTGCCCGTCGATGCGTCCAACTAAGTATCCGATAGCTGTTCGGCTGCCTGGGTTGCTAACGGCGCAACGGATGGTCAAGATGCCAGCTGGCGTGGCTCGAGATTGCGGTGCGAAAGTGAGTGAATCAAAACTCAATCCTTCCGCTTTCGACAACAGTTTAGGGTGTTCTTGCGGCTGCTGTGAGGGCTGCCCCTGGACGGACTGACCCTGCGCAAGGATCGCAGCCAGAACACAGGTCGCGAGGCGGAGATAATGTATACGCTTGCCCATGAAGCTTGTCTTGAGGATGAAAGGTTGCTCTGCCGTTTGCTGCTGTTTGCAACTGTTTGTTGCTCTGCTGGCCAAGAGCTTACCATAGGAGAAGGGGTGAGAGTTGAGGGGGCGGGGTTGAGGGATGAGGTTGAGGATAAGTTGGCTCAGATGGAACCTGGATTCGAACTTCGGATCGCAAATCGCAGTTTGGCGGATTTGGAACGTTGATTGGATTGTTGTTCGCCGTAGCTCGGTCGAATGACTTCTTTTGAGATGGAACTAAAGAGCCCGGACTCAAGCCCACGTTTGAACGATGCCTTCACACGCCGGTCTTCTCCCGAATGGAATGTGATGACAGCGATTCGCCCTCCCTGTTTCAAAGAGTAAGGGATTTGTCCGAGGAAGATTTCGAGCGAACGCAACTCATCATTTACCGCAATGCGAAGCGATTGAAAGACTCGCCGAATCGCGCGGTCCATGTCGTCAGACCCAAGCCCATTAAGCTGTTGATGAATCACTTCGACCAACGCAAAAGTGGTTACGATAGGGTTTCTTGACTGGGTACGAAGAATACCAGCGGCGATCCGGTCGGCGTTCGGTTCGTCCGCGTTCTCCATGAGGATCGCGGTGAGTCGATCGGAATCCATAGTTTGCAAAAGCTCCGCTACCGACATGCCTCGACCTGGATTCATGCGCATGTCGAGCGGCCCGTCTACCTTAAAACTGAAGCCACGTTTCGGATCGTCGTACTGCATGGAGGAACAGCCTAGATCCGCCAAGACAGCATCAACCCCTTCGATCGCTTCGGCTGCTAGGAATTGGGAGACTCCGGCGAAATTCATTCGGCGTAGTAAGAGGAATGCATCTGAGGCTACTTGGGCGCGTAACCTTGCCTCGGTCTTCGGCATTTCGATGGGGTCAGCGTCAACACCAAAAAACCGGCCCCCTGGTTGAATAGCAGCCAATAGCGCGGAAGCATGCCCGCCATATCCAAGCGTGCAATCGACCGCTGCTGCTCCAGGTCGCAATGCAAGAACCCGCATTACTTCATCAACCATGATGGGGCGATGTGTCCCCGCCGGCGTTTTTCCAGCAGCTATGATCTTTCGAATATCTTCCGGATATTTCTCCGGTTGGTGCTCTTTGTACTTGTCTTGGAAACTCTTAGGATTGCGACCCGAGTAGCGACGCCGACGAGACGGCCTTTCAGAGGGTTGATTCATCAATATTTCCGACCGAGGCCAATGCTCTTGCAGTAATGAATGCTGCGTTCAAGCTGAGTGCGTTGATATTCTCGTTCCGATTCCTCGCGGTTGCTCCCTTGTGGTGGCTGATTGGCGGTTCTCGGTTTGCCTTGCTTCGCCATCGCGATGAATGAGTCATATCCCTTGGGCTTTCCTTTTGGCCAAGCTTTCCAGAACTCATCTTGATGGATTGGCAAGTCACGGTTGGAGCCGGATATGGTCTCAATGTTCACCGGAACGTTCTGACAAAGTTGCGCAAAACGTGCGAAGAACTTATGCCAGTCGATCATGCCGTCCCCCATCGCCGTCCATTGCATCGTGACCCCGTTGGGGCTCTCCCATATCACGACGTCTCTTAGGCTGGTCGCGATCGTATAGGGTCCCAAGTTTTCCAAAGAGACGAGCGGGTCCTCAAGCGTGGATGCCGCATTGCCGGAATCCAGATTGGCTCCCACCCAATCCTTGCCTGCCTCCTCGATCAATCGCACTAGTTCCAGCGAATGCATGTCCCCTGCGTGATTCTCGACCGCGATCTTTATTCCCGAATCCAAAGCCTGGCTTCGGCACGCCTTGAGGACTTTCAACGTGTCGTCGATGCGAGCATCGATTCCCCCTTCGGTCAATCGATCGGCGCTGCCACCGAGGATAACACGGAACACGGGGGATCCCAATGCCTTGGCTGCCCGAATACCCAATCGAAGGTGTTCCTCCGCTGTACCCCACTCGTTCTTAAACCGGACAGACGTCGGGCAGATGCTCCAGTTTCCCAAGTGTATTTCCAAACCCTTGTCCGCCGCAAGCTTGCGAGTTTCTTGCAAATAACGATCTTCGAGACTTGTAAAGGCATTGAAGTCCGTAATAAAAAGTACGTCGACGTTCAGCTTTACTGCATATTCGACGAGCTGCTTGTCATTCCACTTCATCGCCCGGACCGCAAAGTTGTCGATACCAAGCTTCAGCCGCTCCTTGGCATTGGTAGTCGCACCCGCCGATGCGGGCAGCGTTGCGGATAGACCAAGGGCCGATAGTCCATGGTTGAAATTGCGTCGGGAGATGGAGTTCGTTTCGATTGGCATGGTTACAAGGATTGGCAAGCTATTGGTTGAGAGGTTATTTGATTTCAAGGAATCGAACGCAAACTGGTTTGGCCACTTGGACGCTCGACTGCGTGGGAGTCAGCTGGCCAGTGGATGCGTCGATGCGAAACACGCTGACGTTGCCGCCGGATTGATTTGCGACCAGCATGAACTG
>JBEBHM010000953.1:0-2912 GCA_040080875.1 Pirellula sp. | reverse complement strand
CCTTTCCGTCGATTTTGTGCTGCTCTCACCCCGCGAAATGGCTTGACTTCAATGAATAAACCGAATCGCGAGTTACGACGGTCGATCGCAATCTCCGCGATGTTACTGTGCATCGGAACGGATCTCAGCCTGGTCAATGCTCAGTTCGCTCCAAAGCAGAGTAGTGTCGGCACACCAATCGCAATTCTCGCGGATGAGCGAATCAACGAAAGCAGTGGAATTGTTCGATCGCAACTACACAAAGACTGCTATTGGACCCACAATGACTCGGGCGATGGCCCGGTGATCTTCTTGTTCGACTCCCGCGGCGCAACCATCGCACGCGTTCGAGTTAACGATGCAGACGCCGTTGACTGGGAGGATCTGGCGATCCTGCGAACCCCAGATTCTCCCAAATTGATCGTGGGCGATATCGGAAACGCGCAGCCTCGAAAGCACGTCACACTCTATGTCCTCGACGAGCCTCGATTGGATACCAAGACAAGAGTGGCCAATCCAACCAGAGAGTATGCCAAGCATTGGAATTGCAAATTGGAAATTACCATTCCCGGTGGAACAACCAACTACGAAAGCCTGGCGGTGGATCACCGCGACTCCAAAATACTCCTCATCGAAAAAGGTGTCCTCGGCGGGCGTGTCTATTCCATACCATTACCAGCGAATACACTTTCCAATCAGGTCGTTCGGTCAAGTGCAAATTTGGAAGGCCGCGTTTCTGTTCCGTTGGCCACCGCCTGTGACATCTCGATGGATGGTCGAACGATGGTGATCATTTCGTACCAGATAGGTTTTTTGTTCCAACGCAAAGCGGATGACAAGGGCAATATTGAGGCATGGGGAGATGCCCTTGCTCGCGAACCTGTATCGTTTAGTTTGGGCAAGTTGCGTCAAACGGAGGCGGTTTGCTTTTCCGAGGACGAGAAGTCCGTCATCGTTACTAGCGAATTCACCCCGACGCCAGTGGTTGAAATCAAGTTACCGAGCGCAGAGAAGCTTTGAGCGAGGATGTAGAGGAGTTGCTCCGCAACTCCTCTTCGTAGGCTGGAATTGTGGTTCGAAGCTTCCGTTCGGACGGAATTGTGGAATTCAGACGGAGTTGCGGAGCAACTCCTCTACATAATAGAGTTGCGGAGCAACTCCTCTACGATATTGGACTTATAATGGGTGCTCCCTCCAACGCAATCTCCCCGGTCGATGCGGAATGGTTCGCCGCTGAATTGGAACCAAACTTAAAGGTACCCTGCATGCATGGTCAATTCGTAACGCTCGCGATGATGATAGCGTGCATCGCTTTAGTCGTTCCAAACGATGCCATCGGACAATCCGCAGTTAGTTCCCTTGCGTCGTGGAGTTGCAAACCGGGCGAAACGACACTGGTGGCTGTCAACGGAAAAGATCTATCCTCCGATCTGCGTGTTCAGGCCAGCGATTCGCGTGTCCAACTTCAACTCGAAAAAGTGGAACCCCTACAAGCGATCCTGTCGGTCAAGGTAAGCAGCGAAGTTCCCCACGGGCCGATCGGACTATTTTTTTCAACGAAAGATGGACCACAGCTTCCGCAAGTTATTCTTGTCGACGACTTGCCGGGCCTGAAGAATAATCAAACAAATCATTCTCGCACCGCAGCACTATCAATGACGGTGCCTTGCTCAGCGGACGGTACGAGCGATGGCCCTCTCAGCCATTTTTATCAATTCGAAGCTCAGGCTGGTCAACGCCTCTCATTCGAAGTGATCACGCAAGCCTTGAGATCTAAGATGGATCCTCTCATGCAGCTAACCGATGCGGCAGGGAAAGTCTTGTTCACCAGTGATGATGACGAGATTGGACCGGAATGCCGAGCTAGTCATGTGTTTGCCACAGACGGCAACTACTGGTTAGAAATTCGAGATAGCCGCTTCGTCAAGGGTGGCACTTACCATCTTCGTATCGGTGACTTCCCCATCCTAAGTCACGCATTCCCATTGGCCGTTCAGCGTGGCACTTCGTCTACACTTCAATTCTACGGACTGGATGGCGCACTGGTGGATCCATCGGAAGTGCGCATGCCCGAGGAAACTGTTCAGTCGCTCACCATTGCGGTCAAGAAACGTGGAGGTTCCGCTTCGACTTGGTTGAACGTGCTGGCCCAAGACGCTGTACAGGTCCTTGAGTCGCCAGTTTCAACTGGCGAACCCAACGAGCAACTCATCCGCCAAATTCCAATTGGTATTTCCGGGCGACTAAGCGAGAGAGAACAGCGAGACTGCCACTGGATACGTGGTATTAAAGGGCAAGTCGTTCGATTCCTGTCTCGCACGCGAAGCCTTGGTTGTGCAACCGTGTTGAGAATGGAGCTGTACGACAGTGCCCACAAGAAGCTGATCGAAACGAAAGTCGCGGACAATGACGAATGGAGTTTTGATTTTACGTTTCCCGAAGATGGGAATTATTGCTTGGAGGTAACGGACTTGCTGCAACGAGGTGGTGAATCCTTTGGGTATTGGATTGGAATCGTTCCATCGGGTTCATTCGCGATCGAGCTCAAAGCCGTCGCGTCGACCAAAGAGTCCTTTGCGATCGAGACGGGACAAGGCATCGCCCAAATCGATCTAACGATCAATCGATTCGGCTACGAAGGCGAAATCCAACTTTCTCTTCCTGGCGAGGCTACAGATGTGAACTTGATCAATCCACGGATTCCAGCCAAAGCCAAGGAGTGGAAGCTCTTGATGATCGGAAATACGACCTGGAGTGCGGGTTCATTCCATCCGCTTCGGCTGAATGCATCCGCAGCCACCGATCCAAGCATTCGTAGCCGTATTGGTTCAAGCGAGTTGCACCGGGTGCTTGATCCGCAAATACTTTTTCCACATCACCCGATCTCCGGGGGCCAATGGTGTAAGGCAAACTTACTCCGGTAACGGCTATAA
>JBEBHM010000249.1:0-10960 GCA_040080875.1 Pirellula sp. | reverse complement strand
GCTATTATGAAACGCCCAAACGGTTTTGCGGAGCAAAACCGCCACATGTTGCGCTGTAGTACATTTGGATGTGGTCCATACGTCTCCAAACAATGGCGAAGAATTTTTCGATCAATGCTCCGACTTGTCCTCAGCCTTTTCGTCATGACCATTTACCTCCCGATGACCAAGCAATTCGACCGCCGCGTCGTACCTGGAGTGCACACCAGGCTGGGGCCAAAGCCCCGCACCAATTAGCAACAGTGTAAAGGTCATGATGGCGATACGTTCTGATCGCACGGATGCCAAGTGAATCGTGGAGTGATGAGTCTTTCCGGTGAAAATACGAAAATAGGCTTGGAGAATAGCTATTCCATTTAGTGCGGTGGAAACGACAACGACTCCACCTACCCAGGGAGAAATTTCAAGCGCTGCTTCAACAAGCAGTTCCGTACCAATAAAACCAATCGTGCATGGAAACCCGACGGCAGAAAGTCCTGTCAACAAAAACAAACCGGCGAGATGAGGCATATGCGAATACATACCGTGGTGCTCATTCAGCGAGAGCGGACCCGTTCGAGCTTCGACGCATCGAAGAGTTAACCCAAGGCCCGTAAGTGACAATGCAACAGAAACCCAAATACATAGGGCACCCGTGAGGCCGATCGGGGTTGTGGTTTCAAGGCCGACAAGTACCAATGCAGAATGACTTAGAAAGAGGAAGCAGAAAAACCTTCGCGAGTCGGCCTGTATGATCGCCATGCAGGACGCATAAAGCGCTGTCGTCAAGGAAAGGATGGCGATGCTTCGCAATGCCCAATCGGGCGCGATGGGCAAAACCAGCCTCATTGCCGCATAAGCGCCAACCAATGGAGTGATAAACAACAGCGCATTTCCAAATGCAGCGTGTTCAAAGAGATCCATAATCCAGCAATGCAACGGCGCGCAGCCACTACGAATTAAAACTGCTGAGACCAACATGACAATCCCTGATCCCTGTCCGAATTCCGAAGTCGACCATTCGTAACTAGCAGCGCCAAGGGGCATCAAGATCATCGAGAGCCCGATATGAATCACGAAAACCCGAGTTGGCTTTTTTCTTGTTCTCAAATCAAAATACACGGGAATTGCATTCACCGACATTAAAGCGATCAATAGCCATGTCTCTTTGCAACTCAGGACAGCGAGGGTCGACGACAGTGAGAGCAGGCCCAATGCAAATGAATACTTACCGAATTTAACGCGAGGCGTTGCCAACATCGTTAGAAAAAAAAGCAATGCAACCATCGGCAAGAGCGGCGCATTGAGCTTGTCGATGACAAATTCTTCTCGTCCAAGGAGCGACTTGACGACGTCCCAGTGATCATGTGCCTCGAACGTGAGTAACGATTCGAAGTCGATCCATCCCGCCAAAGCTAGCACCAAGGTAACTGCTGAAACCGCGAGCGCAGCGGACCGAGCCTGTGCTGCGTCAAGTATACGGCCGACCCAAAGGGATGAAAGCGCCGGGATGAGAATGCATAGTTCCAGCCAGGGCAAATGCAGTTCATTCATAGTAGAGCGATTTCCCCAAAGACAGGGGCGAGCGTGCGGAACCGTGCAGAGTGATCAATCGTATTGTGCCCCATTGGATGACTTCTCCGAACTCGACGATGAACCAGCCAGCCACATTGTCCATCCACGCTCCCAACGATTGAAAGTCGAGAATATTCCCATGAACGGCTTCACGATGCACTGGTCCAAAATGGAATCCATGTACCCGCGTTCCATTGCAAGTCGATAGAGACGGCGCTGATGAGACACTCCAAGCCAAGCTATGATGCTTGGAGAGCCATGATCAAGAGATTTCCCGATTGCGTTTTCCAACGTCTTGTAGTCGCGAAGAAGGGTGGGTGCTCGCAGTAACTGCAATGAACGCATACAAGCGTGGCCAATTAAATGAATGAGAGCTAAATACTGAAATCCGAAACCTATCTCGACGACGATGATACTAACTTGTGTCAGTGAAGCAAACGCGAGCGCACTTTTGATGTCGGTTTGGACTCGTCCCGCCAAGGCCGCAAAAACGGCTGAAACCAATCCCAGTAAGACGACCATCCAACTGAGAACATAGGATTGGGCCAGTATTGGACTCATTCGCAATAGCAAGAATGCACCCAGGTGAACGGAGAGCGCTCCGTAAAAAACGGCACTTGAAGGAGTGGGGCCTTCCATGGCGCGTGGCAACCAACCAGAAAATGGAACCAACCCGGATTTCCCCGCTGCAGCGAACAACAGAAAGAAACCGACCACCAATGCCGTACCTGTGCTGAGCGACGCGGTCCCACCGGGCCAGGGCTGGTCCCCCATCAGAACACTGAAATCGCCTTCACCGGTCTGGTGATGCAAGGCGATTGCGGCAGCTAGAAATGCAGCGTCGGCAAATCGATAGATCGCCCAAACGCGCAGCCCGTTCGAAACCGGTGACGGACGTTCGTGAAAATAAGCAACTAGGAGTGCCGAGGAAAGTCCCACTAGTTCCCATCCGAGGAAAAGCGTTTCAATCGTACTCGCAAGAGATGCAAACATCATCCCAACTAGAAACATCGCAAAGCTCAAGAAAAATCGCTGAAATCCGGCGTCTCGATGCAAGTAGCTCAAACCAAAGGATCCCACGGTGCCACATAGTACGAGCGATAGAATCGCCATGGGAACGCTTAATCGGTCAAATATAAACTTGATATGAAAGTGGAAATGGACGTCGTGTATTTCGACCATGTTACCCAAATCAACCAATTCGCGACGCGAGCCAGTGCCCAGCATGATGCACAGCACAATCAACGCAGACATCAAGCTGAGACCGACCATCGATTTCAGCCAGCGACCTACGACCTTTTCGCTTACGGGACGTCCGATCAGCAGACTGACACCCAGGAGCAGCAAAAGTGTGCACGGGCAAATGATGGTAATGACTCCGAACAGATGAGTCCACTCGGACGTATTCATACACCTACCCCAACAGGAGTGTTGCACTGCGTGACATCAGTATTCGCAACAACTCGGGAAAAGCCGAGCGGCTCACGCCATCCGCGATACCAATCGAGCGAGGAAGATACCTCTGGAAGAACATGGGACCCAGGTTCATAGGGTTCGAATCGGTCTCCCTGAAACAACTGGATGCGATTTGACACGGGGTCTAGCGTTGCCATTTGCACCCAATAGTTGCGAATGTAAGTACGGATTAGAGAGTTGCGATCCATAATCGAAAGGATCGCTTCTGGCTTGGCCTCTACGATAAAGAGGATGCGTACGGGCTCATGTATTTCAACCATTTGCTGACTAAGTCCCGTTCGCAAATCGCTCGTGGCACCTTCCATAACGCCGATCAAGGAAGTGATGTTATGCGGTAGTTTGGTCCCGCAACCGTAGCCAACATTGTCGACTGTCGAAAAATAGTATTCCAACGAGATGCCACCGCAGACTGGAATCACCGCCTGGAGGATGCGCATCAAAATCGATGTCGACTCGTCATCCGTGGTTGGGTCGTATGACGTTAAAAAACATCGACGATCCATAAACAGTCCTCGCGTCCGACCGCGACGCCCGACAAAACACGCAGCATTCGTAGCATGGTTGTATTCAGGTCGAACTTGAGCCAAGTCTTCAGATCGGCGCTCAACATGACGCAAGGCCTCCTGGTCGCTGCTAGTCATGTCAAGTGAATAGAAACGGCGTGCGCGTTCGTGCGCATTCCTTCGACGAGCATTTTCAATAACGTCGCAGGCCGCCAAAAACTTAGCCGTATGTTTTGGTGGAATTCGATCTACATCCGAATATTGAATGGAGTCATCACACGTATTGTGAAATCCTCCGACGAACAGTGTTGTATCGGGAATGATCAACCCTCGTTCCTTGAGAATTGCCCGAACGCGAGGATCGTTCGCGATTTGAGCGACTGCTCGCGCATTGGGACCACCTTTGCCACCTCCGCATGCTCCACAATTGTATGCCGATTCATGTGGGTTGTTCAAACTCGATGAACCATGGCCAAAGACGATCACCAGCGGGGCGAAATGCCCCTGAATACCCAAGTCGCCCGTAAGTCGCTCGATCATGTTGGCCATCTCCACCAACGTAAAGCCCTCCGCTCCCTTGTCCGTCACTTCGGCATCGTCACCTCGCTCAAGCCGCAACTGGGTGGCAACTGATGGGCGAACAAACTTGACTATGTTGCCGCGAATTTTTGATGTCAGTCGAGGAAACAGGACGCGAGCGACCAAGGGGAATGCGTTTAGCGAGCCGAACAGTGCCGTCAGTACTCCACTGAAGAGACTCCGACTGCTCATATGGAAAGTTTGAGATGCTTTGCCCAGCAGCATTCGAGTTTGAGCCCGTCTGTTTTCGGCCTGATGTGCCGAAAGAGGCCCTACTTCCTCCACATAGTTTTTCGGAACCATAATGATCGGACAAAGCGGAATGAAATGCGCATCGGCTGCACCCCGAAAGTACATAGGGACATTGAAGAAACCCGCCGCCCCATACGTCTCGACGCTCGAATCCAACTCTTCCAGATGCCTGCGAAAGGATTCCTCTCGATCGTCAATGCAAGTGATCACCTGAAAGGAAACTGCTGTAGGGACTTTCAATGGCAACTTGGAATGCTCTGAAATCGCGTCCAAAAGCTGACTGCGATAGCGATATTCATAAGCGAGGTGAAAAAGGCGTCGCCGTTCCAAGTCGTCGAATACACCGATCTCAGTTACCACACTCTGCCATTCGCTCGGCAACCACTTCTGGAGCGTACTTGGCGACCATCCCAACCGTTGAGCTATCTGATATACATCGAATGCCATTTGATAAACCGACTGGCCAACCGAATTGCCGCTTTCCGTGTTGTTGAGACTCAAGACCTCGGAAAGGCTTTCGGAACAATGCGGAAGATATTCTTGCAGACAATAGGTTGATGACAGTCGATCGAGCAACAACCGAACCGCGAGGAATTCTTCAAGCGAGTCTTTGGGCGAAGGATACAGCATCCAACTTGCATTGCACGACATTTGTTCGACCATGCCCGTCCAACCCGGCAAAGCCAACAACGTCTTTTGTATATATTCGTCAATCGCAACCGGCTGGACACCCAATTGCAGCAAGGAATTGGCGATGGACTCAATCGGTGTCAGAGCCGATCGGAGTTCCATCTCGATCATCGACTTCAGTGGCCATAACCATTTTTCTGTCCATAATGAATTCTCCGCAAATAACGTAAGAAAACAACGATAAACGCCTTCTTTTCTTTGGGGGATCGACCAGCCAGCAAAGCCCTGATCCAAAAACGCTGATGTAAGTCGAATAAGCAAATCGTGAACTTGCAGATCGCAATCGAAATGAGTCCGCTTCAACAGGATATCGCGATGCCGACACATCGATGGCTTCGATTGGTGCAATCGTTGGGTATGTCGAACACCGTTCTGGCAGATTCTCCAAAGCAGATGAAGCGTCAGTTGTTGCCACTTGGAATCATTCCATGACTCGATTGTACGCATTGGAAATTGCGTGAAGACGCTGCGAATCGCATCTGGGATCGCCGGCGACGCATCGGAAAGATGCAGGCGCAAATCACGCATGATCCAATGTCGCGTTGCTTCTAACATCGCAAAGCCTGTCTTCGGATCGACACCCGCTTGGAAATGTTCCAGCGCGTCGCTCTGAGCAAACAGCCATTGGATTTCCGAATCGCTGCCTGTTAAAACGGGATGGCGAAGCATACTGTAGTGCAATTCATGCCGGGTCGTTCCTAAGGCAATTTCCTGTAGTCCGGACTTCCCAAGATCGCGGCTCAAGACCGCTTGAAGATCTTGAGATTGAATGCGCCCTCTCGACATCTCCTCACGGTAGCGAGATTCTTGCCAATAAGGTTGCGATCCATACGTGCGAAGGCCCTCGATCACTGCATCGTCAAACCGCAAATGCTCAAACGCGTGAAGCGTATTGTGATGGATGAAAACCTCAATCGGCCCCTGAGTCGGCAGATAGTGTTTGGCATGCTCAATTGCGTGGCGAATGGAATCCAAACATTCGTTGGACGACATCGCACTAGTTTTTTCTTTCAGATCGGAAGGGGCAATCAATGAAGTGAGATTTCAAATGGTGTAACTCGTTAGCAGCAGCCCAAGTTATTCCAAGGCTATTCCTGCTCAGGGCAAAACGAGTATGGCACAACCACGAGCATCTATACAGATCCGAAAAATTACAAAACAGCAAGACTTCTCGGTCCCCAACTTTCTATTCGCTCAGGATCGGGAGAGTCGAATTAAGGAAATCCTTTAGTAGGGGCATAGAAACCTTCGCTATCATTCACTTGCGGTAGCGTACGGATGCTCTCCGGTCAGACCAAACAATTCGGAGAATTGTGCAACATTGGCGGCGCGTCCAAATCTTTTTCTTCTTCGATCGACGAATCCATCCACACGTCAGGTGTTTCGAGATTTTCAGTATTCTGAGGTGGCTTGACTCGAAACAACAGGACGTAAAGCGACGGCAAGTTGATCAGGGTCAAAAACGTGGCGATGGACAGGCCACCCATGATGGCGATGGCCATCGGGCCCCAAAAGACACTTCGAGTCAAAGGGATCATTGCCAAAATAGCCGTCGCTGCTGTCAGTATCACAGGTCGTGCTCGTCGCACCGACGACTCAATGACCGCATCCCATTCGCTCAACCCATGCGCGATGTCTTGCTCGATTTGATCGACCAGAATCACCGAGTTGCGCATATCCATCCCAGCCAAGGCGATCACGCCCAACAAAGCCACGAAGCCAAACGGAGCGTTGAAAATAAGCAAGAATGCAACTGCACCGATCAAACCGAGCGGCGCGATGCCAAAGATCAGGAGCATTTTTTTGAAACTGTGAACTTGCGACATGAGCAGAGTTAGCATGATAAGAATCATGACAGGGAACATGGCGAATAACGCCTTGTTCGCCTTGACACTCTCTTCGACCGCTCCGCCCGTTTCGATGCGATAACCGTTCGGCAATTCCGAACGGACAACAGCCAGTTGTGTTTCAATCTTTGCGCTGATATCCGGGGCTTGAAATCCGTCCGCGATATCGCATCGAACCGACAAGGACCTCTCTTGGTTTCGACGCCAGACAATCGGCTCTTCGAGTCCGTGGCGGATTCGGCCGACTTGGCTCAGTGGGATGGCTCTTCCCGAGGTTGTGAACAAAGTCATGTCGGCAAATTGATCTACATTGAGTCGCTCGGCGGCGATGGCGCGCGCAACAACTTGGATCGTCTCGGTCCCTTCGCGATACTGTGAAATCGGCGTCCCGCTGAGGAGTGTTTGCAATCCGAATTCGATTTCCTGAGGCGCAAGTCCCATGAGCCTCGCTCTCGCTTGATCGATGTCTACATGGATCGATTTCGCGGGCTCGTCCCACTCGAGGTTGACATCGATGGCTGCCGGATGTTTTCGCATCACTTCGCGCACATCGTTGGCAATCGACCGAACTAATTTGGGATCGGGACCGATCACTCGAAACTGGACGGGATATCCGACCGGTGGACCAAATTCAAGCCGCAATACGCGGAGTGAAGCATCAGAGAATTTGGGGTCTTGTTCAAAACGCTGTTTTAGCTCTGTACGCAACGCTTCTCGTGCAGCGACGCTAGTGGTTTGAACCACGATCTTACCAAAGCTTGGGTTAGGCAAGTCGGGGTTGAGAGCCAAGAAGAATCTGGCCGACCCTGCGCCCACGTAACTAGTGAAGTTGGATGCAATCGGTGGCAGTTTTCCGTCTGGCGATTTCAAATGTGGCCGAATCACTTCTTCGATTTGTGCCAACATGTTTTTTGTGGCTTGAATTGAGGCTCCTTCGTTCATTCGAATATCCACCATCAGCTCTGTTCTTGAGGAAAGCGGAAAGAACTGTTGTTGCAACTTGGTGAACCCAAACATCGAAGCGATGAACATGGCGAGGGTAACCACAACCACCAAGAGCGGTCGGCGCACGCATTGACGAACGGTCCATCGGAGAGAGCGGTGGAAGGGGGTTTGGAACGGCACATGGTGTTCTTCCCCGGGTTTCTTTAAGAAGTTCGGTAGGAGCTTGACGCCTAGGTGAGGTGTGAACACAACCGCCACAAACCAAGACGCGATCAGTGCGATCCCAACCACCCAAAAGATCCCACCCGCGTACTCGCCCGCTGCGGATTTCGCAAAACCCACCGGCAAAAATCCAGCGACGGTTATCAAGGTTCCAGAAAGCATCGGAAACGCGGTCGACGTCCACGCAAAGGTGGCTGCGTCCACCCTCCCCCAGCCCTCTTCCATTTTCACGGCCATCATTTCGACGGCGATGATCGCATCATCAACAAGCAGACCGAGTGCGAGAATCAATGCACCGAGGGAAATCCGATCGAGATTCATTCCGATCGAGTACATGACCACCAGCGAGATCGCTAACACCAACGGGACGCTTAGGGCTACCACAATCCCGGTTCGAAACCCCAAACTCAAAAAGCTAACGGCCAGCACAATCAAGAGAGCTTCGATAAACGATCGAATAAACTCGCCGACCGACTCTTCTACCACATGGGGTTGGTAGGCGATGTTTCCAATCGAGACCCCTGCTGGAACTTGTTCGCGAATCGATTCCAGTTCCTTTTCCAGCGACTTGCCCAAGGTCAATACGTTGCCACCTTTGGCCATCACCACCCCCAAAGCGACGGCTGGTTTGCCATTGAATCGCACTAGGAATAATGCAGGGTCTTCATAACCGCGCGACACATCCGCAACATCGCTCAATTTGAAAACGCGACCGTTGGCCTGGATCGGAACAGACTTGATCTGTTCAATACCGTCGAAGTCTTTGGAAACTCGCACATGAATTCGATCGGTGTCCGTGTCGATGCTTCCCGAACGAACAAGAACGTTTTGCCTTTGAACGCTATCGAAAATCGTTTGTGGAGAAATCCCCAACGTGGAGAGTTTTCGATGCGAGAACTCGATGTAGATGCGTTCTGCTTGTTCACCGATGATGTCTACTTTCTCGACGTCGTTGATTCGCAACAACTGCTTGCGAGCCGTTTCGCACATTCGTTTGAGTTCAGCCAACGAGAATTCATCACCCGTGAACGCGTACAAGGCGGAGTAAACATCCCCATACTCGTCATCCACTGCGGGGCCGATGACACCCTGAGGCATGCGACCTTGAATATCGCCAAGCTTTTTGCGTACCTGATACCAAATGTTCGCAACCTCTTTCCTTGGGGTCGAATCCTTGATTTGCACGATCGTCAGCATGCGATCGGGCAAACAGTAGGTCTGCAAGAAATCCAAATAGGGAGTCTCGCGAAGCTTGTCTTCCACTTCTTCTGCCACTTGCTGTTGTATTTCTTCCGAAGTGGCACCTGGCCAGCTAGCCGAAACAACCGCAGTCTTGATGGTGAACGAAGGATCTTCGGCTCGTCCCATTTGAAAGTAAGCCTGTATTCCGGCAACGGCGCATGCCAACATCAAGAACGAAACGAATGCAGGATGAGTTACAGCCCATCGCGATAGATTCCATGAGTGTTGCTGCGGTGCACCTGACGTTTGTTTCGGCATGGCTTAGCGAGCCTCCCAAATCCTAACCCGAGTGTTCTCATCGATACGTTGAACTCCCGCGCTCGCGATGCGATCCCCATCTCGCAGCGCTCCCTTGATGTTGGCCGTATCCGTGCGATACCGAAGTACTTCCACCGGAACCGCTTCCACTCGGTGGCTCTTGCCTTGTGAGACGAGACGCCACACGATTGGCTGACCGTTGTTGCTCGAAATGGATGTCAACGGCACCGCTAAGCCTTCGTCGCGATGATCGCTCAAACGAATCGAGACCGTCATCCCAATGGCCAGGTCGCGGACTCTCTCGGCCAGTTTGAATTTGGCGTCGTAGGTTCTGGAGATAGGATCCGCCATCGAAGCGACTTCGCGAAGCTCAGCTCTCACTTGCAATCCTGGGCGCGACCAAAACGACGCGTCGGCTTCAAGCCGTTTCGCTTCCTCCACCAAGTTCTCTGGCAAGTTGACCACCGCTTCCAGTTCCTCGCCATGCATGAGTTGCAGAACCGGCTGGCCGATGTTAACGACCTGACCGACTTCCGCATGAATCGCCGTCACCATTCCATTCTCGTCTGCAACAAGGTCACAGTATTCGCGTTGATTCATGGCCATCAACAGTCGGCGTTCCGCTGCATCCACTCGCGATAGAGCCACGTCGCGAGCCGCTAGAGTCAAGTCATAGTCCGATTGGCTAACCGTTCCAGATGGAACCAATCGTGCAGATCGCGATTCTTCCGCTTTTGCTTGTCTGAGAAGTGACTTTGCGGAGATCTGGTCGGCTTCGGCGACTCGAAGCTGCAAATCCAAGTCTGCGGGATCGAGCCTGAAAAGCAATTGACCCTTCTTGACGCTTTGACCTACTTCTACCTTGCGTTCTGAGATTTTCCCAGCAACTCGAAAACCAACCGATGCCAGAAATCGAGGCTGGAGTGTGCCCGTGAAGGTCTGGGTAACGCAATTCGCATGAGTTGATGTGCTAACTTGATAGGCGCGCACTAACAACTCCGTTCCATTCGGATTGAGTGGCTCCGTTTGGAGCTTCAAAACATTGGGCAGTTTGTGGTGGATTTCTTCCGAATGCATGTTATGGAACGCAATCGCACCGCCCAGGGTGGGTACCAAGAGCGAAGCGACCACGACGACGAGTTTGTTTCGATTCAATTTCATGAGGGCGATCTACCTGAGTTTGTCGCGTCGTCATCAATTGACGCTGCGTCAAATTTGCACGTTGAAAAAAGCCGCGAAAACGCGGCAACACGCTTTTGTACTGTCCTTTGATTCATCGCATCACGAGGTACTTTATCCTTTGCGGTTCTTGAGGTTCCAAAAGATCGGATGCAGACTTTCGCACAACCGGTCTACTTCCTCCTTGTAGAGCGAGTATTCCGTGTGGGGAGC
>JBEBHM010000952.1:0-2913 GCA_040080875.1 Pirellula sp. | reverse complement strand
TGGCTGTGGGGCCTCGGCAAGACTCCGCAATTGGCTTCCTTTGCATCGCGATTTCAAGTCAAAGGTGCCATGATTACCGCTGTAGATTTATTGCGGGGATTGGCGGCTTTGGTGGGATGGGATCGAATCGAAGTGGACGGTGCCACAGGTTACTTGGATACCAACTACGCTGGCAAAGGCCAGGCCGCTATCGAAGCCCTCAAGAAATACGATATCGTTTGCGTGCATATTGAAGCAACCGACGAGGCCAGTCACGAAGGGCGAGTCGACGAAAAAGTGAAGGCCCTCGAAGCCATCGATCAAAAAATCGTTGGGCCTGTGCATGCGGCCCTTAAACAATATGGCGACTACCGGATCCTTGTCATGCCCGACCATCCAACCCCCGTTGGGACCAAAAAACATTCCCATGGATTCGTTCCATTTGCTGCGTGCGGAACAGGCATTGCTCCAGGGACAAGCCAAACTTACAACGAAATCGCAGCCAAAGCGTCCGGGCTCACCTTCCAACATGGTTGGGAACTGATTCCCAAACTTATGTCGGCAGATCGCTTTGCATAAGAAATTTGCATAAGAAATACGTGCCGTGCACTAGCAACACGCACCAAGAGAAAGAATAGAAAACGGTTAGGATTTGACATGCCATTGATAGTTCAAAAGTTCGGCGGAACAAGCGTTGCAACACCGGAAAAGATTCAAGCGGCCGCGAGAAAAGCCATCCGAGCACAACAGGAGGGCAATCAAGTCGTGGTGGTCGTGAGCGCCATGGGGCACAACACCGACCACTTGATCGATTTGGCAAAACAAGTCAGCGACGAACCACCGGCCCGTGAAATGGACATGCTCCTAAGCACTGGCGAGCAAGTCAGCGTTGCCTTGATGGCCATGGCCATTCATCGCTTTGGCTATAAAGCCATCTCGCTGACAGGCGCCCAGATGGGCATTCGAACAGACAATTCCTACACCAAAGCTCGCATCAAAACCATATCGACAGAACGAATTCGGCGTTTGCTCGACGCGGGCAACATCGTCATCGCCGCCGGCTTCCAAGGTGTCGATGATGATTTGAACATTACTACGCTTGGGCGCGGAGGAAGCGACACAACCGCAGTCTCGTTGGCAGCTGTCTTGCGTGCCGACGCATGCGAAATTTACACCGACGTAGACGGAGTTTATACCACCGATCCTCGCCTATTGCCCGAAGCCCGTCAGATGGGCCAAATCAGCTACGACGAAATGCTCGAATTGGCCAGCCTCGGCGCCGGCGTCATGCACAACCGTTCGATCGAGTTTGCTAAAAAATTTGATGTCCCTATTCGAGTCCGAAGCAGCTTTTCGGACGCGCCTGGATCCATGATTGTGTCCGAACCGGAGTCTTCGTCCGTCCCGGTCTGCGGTGCCGCCCTCACCAAAGACGAAGCCCGGATCACTATTCTCGGGGTCCCGGACAAGCCAGGTTCCAGCTACGAGATCTTCAAACGGTTGGCTGATCGCAAGATTACGGTCGACATGATCGTGCAAAATATTGGCCAAGGGGACTTAGCCGATATCTCGTTTACGGTTCCCAGCGATGAACTCAAAGAAACACTCAAGGCGGTCAACGAAGCAGCAAAGGTAGTGGAAGCGACGGGTGTAACCCACGACAATGCTGTCGCCAAGATCTCGGTGGTCGGAATTGGTATGGCGGCCCAGACGGGCGTTGCTCAACGCATGTTCGAGGCGTTGGCTGCGGCGGGGATCAACATTCAAATGATCACCACCAGCGAGATCAAGATCAGCGTTTTGGTTCAACGTTCCGAAGCCACCGCAGCACTGCGAGCCGTCCACCAAGCGTTCTCACTACACCAAAAGCCTGCCGACGCGAAACAATGGACGATTGGACAGAAACCATCTAGCGACTTGAGCGCCAATGAGATCATTGAGCGACTTCGAAACTCCAACATGGAACAATTGACGTTGTTGGACATTTCGCTGGTGGGAGATCAAGCCCGAGTGACCCTCTCTGGGGTACCAGACACTCCGGGCCTCGCCGAAAAGGTGTTCAAGCAAGTGGCCAAAGCAGGCGTATTCGTAGATATGATCGTTCAGAGTTGCGACGGTTATCAAGGAGAAACCAGCATTAGTTTCACGGTTCCGGAAGATCAAATGGATCTGTGCATCGGCGTCTTGGAAAAAATGGACTATCAGTTTCGAAAGATAGGCGGTTCCAAGGAGATCGCAAAACTATCGGTCAGTGGAATTGGGCTTCGGAGTCACACAAGTGTTGCCATCGCCATGTTTAGATCCTTGGCGGATTCGGGGATCAACGTATTGATGATCAATACAAGCGAGTTGCGAGTCAACGTCGTCATCGACGGCAAACACGGTCAAAAGGGACTTGCAACCCTGCAAAAAACATTTGAAGCAGCGCTCCTTTAGTCAATCAACCGCAATCTTTTGTGTGGTGAGTTGGGGGCAGTTTCCGGGTTTGTTTGGGGATAACTAAAGTTCCGACTTACTGGTGCTTAACGCAAACCGCGATGAAACCGCCACTTCGAAAATGCGACATCCAGCTCCACTTGAGCAGATCGCTTGATTGGCGATTGAGTCTGTAAAGCTTGACGATTCTAAAACCACTTTTTCGAAGGTCCGCACGCAATTCTCGCTCCGAGTATATATGCAAAAACATCGACGGCAGGCCGCGGTATGCATATATGCGATCCCCCAATTCCCACGCCG
Source organism: Pirellula sp. (assembly GCA_040080875.1). Lineage (GTDB taxonomy): Bacteria > Planctomycetota > Planctomycetia > Pirellulales > Pirellulaceae > JBKCUI01. The sequence goes on along the minus strand of JBEBHM010000952.1, from coordinate 198 downwards.
GATCGCGCCAGGATCGGAACCAATCGCCTACAGTTCTCCAGACTCCGCCAGGATCTCGCAACCACGAACCGCGGTTGTGCACGTGCACTATAAACATGCCATCCGGTTTCAATAGTCGATGAACCGAACTCATGAACGTGCGTCGATTTGGTCGGCCTTGCACCATCCCAAGCGAACTGTACATGCACAAGGCTACAT
>JBEBHM010000951.1:0-2918 GCA_040080875.1 Pirellula sp. | reverse complement strand
GGTCCTGTGGTTCAGGGATCTTTAACAAGATCCACTACGTCCAACCCCAAAATTAAAGTTGGATGAAGCACTAGTGCTAAATCTTCGAGCCGGCGCCCTTGGTGAAGGCCATGAAGGCGGATTCTAAGTTGATCTCTTCTTCGGAGAACCTTCGAATGGCGATGCCGTTGCTGATCAACAGCGTCGACAGCACCGAATAGTCCGCGTCATACTCCTTAAGAACCACGCGGATCGCACTGTCACTGACGCTCACCGATTGAACCATGGGGTCGTCGCTCAACAACTTGGCAGCCTGGTCGAATCGATTCTTGGCAGCCGGTTCCACAAGAATGGTCATGTTCGGTCGCACTTGGCGAATGATCGATGCGACGTCGTCGTTGGCGATGAGTACCCCCGAGTCAATGATCCCAACTTTGTTGCAAACATCCGCCAACTCGGGCAGGATGTGGCTGCTGACGATAATGGTCTTGCCCATCGAACCCAATCGTCGCATCAACGCGCGCATTTCGATTCTCGCTCTCGGATCCAATCCGCTGAGGGGCTCGTCGAGCAACAGGACCGCAGGATCGTGCAACAGAACTCGCGCGAGTCCCAGCCGCTGCGTTTGGCCGCGAGAAAGTGTGTTGGCATAGGCATCGCGTTTGAACTCGAGATCAACGACTTCGAGCATCTCGTCGCTCCGCTTTCGTCTCGCTTGGGGGGCAATTCGGTAGGCTGCTGCAAAGAATTCCAGGTATTCGATGACCGTCATATCGTCATAAACGCCAAAGAAGTCTGGCATGTAGCCGACCAGTCGTCGAATCTCTTTAGGATGTGTATAAATCGAATGGCCACACACATAGGCCTCGCCATACGTTGGAGTCAACAGCGTTGCAATGATTCGCATCGTGGTTGTTTTGCCCGCTCCGTTGGGCCCGATGAAACCAAACAGATCGCCCTCTCCGAGGTCTAACTCGATGTCGCGAATTGCGTACATGTCGTCGTATTTCTTGGTCAGCTGGGAAGTCTTGATCATGTTGCTGCGAACCGATTAGCGTTTCGGAGGATTGGGAGGGACCAATGGCATGCCTTTGGCTGGGCGGGCCACCGGGATCAACAAGCGAACAAAGGTCTTTCGCTGACCATCGAGCGCTTGAACAGGAAGGCCGTCGCGCTGGACCGACCATGCCAGCGATGCGTCGTTGACCTCCGCTAGCAGTATCGCGCGATCGAGCTGGATCACATCGGTACAATCCAATGCACCCAAGTAACGGTTGTATAGGCTCGTATAGTTGCTGCCACCTGCAGCCTGATGGAACGCGATCAACTCGAGCAAGCGATCCAATTTGGTCGTGTCGGCTGGGCTCCATGGCGAACTGCGTTCCTCTCCACCGACGTGTTGGCGACGCTGCAATCGACGAACGACATCTTTGGGAACTGTCGACGCTGAAAACGTAATTTCATCACCAGGTCGCAACCGCGTTTTGAGCGTGTACGCTCGTCGGCGATAGATGAGAATGCCGTCTAGCAAATCGACATCGAGCGGATTGGAAATACTTCCCTCCAACTGATCGAACGCGCCAGACACTTCTGCCAAGGAGTGACTTTCGGCCGCAATCGAAATGGGCTCCTGCCAAAGCGCGAACATCGCCTTGGTCCCAGCAGTGGGTATGCCTACGCCATACAAACCTGAAGACCCATTCTCCTCGGAGGGCGATTTCCCGTCGGATTGGAGTGCGGAACTGGTCGTGACAATTCGGTATCGCGGCATGCTCCTGTCCGTCGCAACGGGCGAATCGAATCCACCCAACCCCTTGCCAGGCTGCCCAAACCAGTCCAACTGGACTGCAAGAGGTGAAGTCGAAGATGTCTTGCTCAAGTTTTGGATACGACGATGCGCCGTGAAATCAAACGAGCCTCGATCGCCGCCATAGTAATGTGCAAAACTGCGTCCAACCATTCGCTGAGATGGATAGTCGACGTCGATCAGCTCCAGCGTATTGATGCTTGGGATCGATGGCTTCCATGATTTGGCTGTTCCCGCCGCAATCATGCATCCTCCGATCGAACAGACGGCCAGCGTCAACCATGTTGCACGCGGGCGCCGCCATGCCCGAGAGATCAAAAAATAATCGACGGGACCGATGATCAAACATAGCAAACCAGCGATCAACGAAATCGAAGTCAAATTACCCAATGTCAGATTCGGGAAATAGTCCAACGTGGCGTTGAGCTGGCCTGCCAAGTCGTCGTATCCCTGATACAAAAGCTTGTCGGTCCGTGCGTCCTTTTTTTCCCATTGTTCGTGAAATAACATTTTGAGAACATCGGGGCGACTATTCCATCCGAGCAGCTCTGGTCCATCGATTTCCATCGCAAGGTAAGTTACCTTGCCGCTCCCAAAGGCCCATTTGGCTACCATCGGAAAGATCGATCGGTTGGGCGTAATCGATGTGAGTTCCACTTTTCCAGAACTCAAGTTGCATTGAGCGCATGCGAGCCGAGGCAATTGACTCTTGGAGCCCAAGAACGATTCCAAGGGCCCTTGATCACAATCGGTCGCAACACCTAGATACTTGCCCGGTACCATCGACGCCAACACAGGGTGGGCAAACCAGGACTCGGCGTTGCTCCCAAGCGTCAATGCGCAACGACCTCCCTGTTCGACCCAGCTCGATATCGCCAACGCATTTGCCGGAGCAATGGATCGATTCAACAATTCATTGCGAGAGGAGATCACCAACAGATCGACTCCCTCGTAGCCCATCCATGAGATCGGTAGTTCCCTCAGTTGAGTTAAGTTGGTCGTTGTGAACTCCGGCAATGCGCCCTTGGCGGATTTCATCGCGGACTGATCCAATTGCAATCGATCGCTCCCAATGCCGACAATCCACGGTTGGGTAGCTGGCAAAGGCGTTCCTCGGTCGTTCAAATCGAGC
>JBEBHM010000950.1:0-2921 GCA_040080875.1 Pirellula sp. | reverse complement strand
TACCTGAATCAGTTCCGAGGTCGATGGGACATTGCTTATTTGCCCGTCGAGGAAAGATATCGAGTCTTCCCAATCGAACTGCAACTCCAATTGATGTCGCAAATGAGGACCCGAATGTTCGGCATGTCGGGTGGTGCTCCAGGAGCTGCTCGAGGCGGCGCTGCGGCGGAGAGTCTTGATGCGTTTGCTGCGGGTGGCTATGGTGGTGAAGGGGCGCTGAGGAATACTCTTCAAGTTTCGCCTGCCGCAGCGGACGGCGTTTTTTTCGACGCCAATTCGAGCAAAGGGACGGTTACAAAGGGTGGAGCGGCAATCGCGAACATACCCGATTTGTCCACCATTGCGACGCGGGCGAACCTCAATGAAACGGCTTTCTTCTTTCCACAGTTGGTTTCGAGCAGCGACGGTATGGTCAAGATGGAGTTCACCATGCCCGAAGCCCTTACCAAGTGGCGATTCTTGGGGTTTGCTCACGATCGGGAATTGCGCAGCGGATACCTTGAGGATTCCATCGTCACGTCCAAGGACCTGATGATACAACCCAACCCACCGCGATTCCTTCGCGAAGGAGACGTGCTGGAGTTCTCTGTCAAAGTCAGCAACCAGTCGAATAAACCGCAGAGCGGCAAGGTTGCATTGCATTTATTCGATGCAAGGACCAACGCACCGGTTGATGCCGCTTACAGCAACGATGCTATTGAAAAGTCCTTCGACATCCCGGCTAGCGAATCCAAAAGCTACTTTTGGAAACTCTCGGTTCCCGATGGGGCTTATCCTATCATCTACAAAGCCGTAGGGGCCACGGAAAAAACGTCCGATGGCGAGGAAGGTATGTTGCCCGTACTGTCGAAACGCATACTGGTCACCGAATCGTTACCGTTGCCCATTCGAGGTGAGACCACGCGCGACTTTGATTTCAAGAAGCTGCAGGATTCCGCCAAATCGGATTCTTTGCAACATCAATCGTTGTCCATCCAGATGACGTCACAGCCCGCGTGGTATGCCGTGTTGGCATTGCCTTACTTGATGGAATTCCCCCACGAATGCAGCGAACAGGTTTTTAATCGGTTGTACGCGAATTCGCTCGCGCGGCACATCGTCAAGAGCGATCCCAAAATCCATCGCGTCTTTGAAACATGGCGTAACTATCAGCCTGCGGCTCTCAATTCTCCCTTGAGCAAGAACCAAGATGTGAAATCGGTGATGATCGAAGAGACGCCATGGCTTCGCAATTCAGATCGTGAGTCCGAGTCACGTCGCAATGTAGGGATCCTCTTTGATGACAACCGCTTGGCCGACGAGACCTCTCGGGCGATGACCAAGTTGTCCGAAATGCAACGTGACAACGGCATGTGGCCTTGGTTTCCTGGCGGCCCGGACAACGAGTACTTGTCCCTTTACATTGTCACTGGCTTTGGAAGGCTAAAGCAACTTAAGGTGGCTGTCGATACGACGCCAGCTCTGAAGGCACTCGATCGTCTGGATGCTTGGATGCACGAAAAGTATGATCGCATCTTGCGCGATTCCAAAGATCCGGAAGCCAATCATATGAGTTCGACGATCGCCTTGTACCTGTATGGTCGCAGCTTTTTCATGGGTGACAAACCGATCGGTGCCGAGCATGGCGTGGCCATCGAATATTGGAAAAGGCAAGCTCGCAAGTATTGGTTGCAAGTCGGCAATCGACAATCGCAAGCCCATATTGCGCTCGGGCTCCAGCGCATGGGTGACAAGCAGACTCCCAAGGGCATCCTTGCAAGTCTCAAGGAACGCTCCGTTTCGAATGAAGAAATGGGGATGTTTTGGCGCGACACCGAGCGTTCGTGGTGGTGGTATCACGCACCGATCGAATCGCAAGCCGTCATGATCGAGGCTTTTGATGAGGTGGCCAATGATTCGGCTGCGGTTGAGGATTGCAAAGTTTGGCTGCTCAAACAAAAACAGACGACCGACTGGAAAACTACCAAAGCCACGGCCGATGCGATCTACTCGCTTTTGCTTCGGGGCAACAATTTGTTAAGTTCTGATGCGCTGGTCCAAGTCAAACTGGCGGGAGTTGCGATTCAGCCAACCAATGTAGAAGCGGGCACAGGGTTTTATGAGCAGAAATTCGCCAAGGGTGAGATCAAGCCAGAGATGGGAAAGATCTCGCTGACCAAATCCGACAAGGGAGTCAGTTGGGGAAGCATCCACTGGCAATACTTAGAGGATATTGGCAAAATCACACCGCACGATGGCACGCCCTTGACGCTGGAGAAGAAGCTTTTCAAACGTACATTGACCAAGTCCGGTCCTGTATTGGAGGCGGTCGAGGGTGCGGTCGTCGTAGGGGATGAAATTGTCTGCCGGATTGTGCTGCGAACCGACCGCGACATGGAGTATGTGCATTTGAAAGATCATCGAGGCAGCGGAACCGAACCGGTCAATGTTTTGAGCAGCTACAAGTACCAAGACGGATTGGCTTATTATGAAAGTACGCGCGATACTGCTTCACATTTCTTTATCGATTACTTGCCCAAAGGGACGTATGTGTTTGAGTACACCGTGCGCGTGCAGCACGCGGGCACTTATCCATCGGGAATGGCCAGCATTCAATGCATGTACGCACCGGAATTCAACAGCCATTCGGAAAGCATCCTAATGCAAGTCAAGCCGCAGTGAGGGACGAGGAATTAGGAATTAGGAATTAGGGATTAGGAATGAGGAATTAGGGGCGATACCTCACATCGGTGCGATCCCAACGGTGATAACGTGATAACCCCGGATAGGGTGGCAGATGCCTAGGCGGTGGCGAAGCCACCGTGCGAGGGCAAAGCCCCCGCGAAAGACCCGGATGGGGCGATAGAACTGCGCGATGTCGAACGAACGATCGCGATGTTGCCGATGTAGCGACCCTTCGGAACTTTTTCGAGGTTTGGGCC
>JBEBHM010000949.1:0-2925 GCA_040080875.1 Pirellula sp. | reverse complement strand
ACTCGACTGCGGACTAGCATGAATGGACTTGAGAAAAGTCTGCACGTCAAACCGCTTGTCAGCTAATCCACGATCGATCGAACACAACCATTTCACATAAGAACATAACATGAACCGCTATTCCAACCCCTCCTCCATCGAACCAATTTCCGATTGGATGTTGACCGCTTATGCTCTGAATGAATTGGAGCCGCCCGAGAATCTTCGGGTCGAGCAAGCGCTTGCAAAGAGTTCCTCGCTTCGAACTGAATTGGAACAAATACGGCACACGCTTGGGGCGGTTAAATCGGTCTTGAGCGATAGCCACGCGGCGATGTCGCTGGATAAGAAACAAACCGCAATCGTCGCGGACTGCATCGACAAATCATCGACACTCGAGCCCGTATCGGTTGTCAATACTCATGCGGCATCTATGGGAACGCGTCCATTCTATCTTCGCAAACGGTTTGCCGCTTTACTAGCGACAGCCGCCCTGGTGCCGCTGGCGGCGGTAGTTGTTCCTAGGTTTTGGTTGTCGGACATCGACATCGCCAAGAACGAGTCGACGCAGCGTCGAACCGATATCGCGATGGCAAGCGACCTTGCAGATGAGCATGCGGGTGCTCTCAGCAACGAAGTCACCGCTGATCGAATGCCCCCAGTGCCCGAGTCGTCAATAGCTCCTTCCGCAGAATCTCCAACAAGTGGTGTCGTTGTTCTTAATGAAGACTTACTGCAAGACAAAGTCACGAAGGAGACTGCGGAGGGCTTCGATGTACAACTTGCACAGAGCGGGCAGACTCGCGGGCTGGAAGTTGGTCAGTCAGGGGTTGCGCCGCCTGTTTCGGGCCAGACGCCGACCCGAAACGTCGAACTTGGAATCACCTCCGATGGGTTTGGTGGTGCTGGGTACGGTGGTGGCACGAGTCGAATGGGTGGCACGAGTGGAATGGGTGGAATGGGTGGAATGAGGACAGGAACTGCCATGGGAGGAGGATACGGATCGGACGCTGGTGGATATGGCGGAGGATATGATATGTCGCAGCCTCGATCCAAAATACAATCTACTAAATCCATCGACCGATTCAGCGATGACGTTGCACTCGTACCAAATGCACCCATCCAAGGACGTCAACTTACACGCAATGAACTTGAATCTGGCCGAGAATCTCAACGTTCGCGAACGGTCCCGGTGATCGATGGAGCTTCAATGGATTTGGAGGGCAAAGACGCATCCGGATTGCGTGAACTTACAGATGATTTAGCAAGCAATCTAAGCCTGGGTGTACCCGAAAGTTCGCTCCATGAATCGCTGTCCGATGCCAAGCAATTGCCGGAAGAGCTTCGAAAGAATGCTCCAGAAGCGTTTCGACGACGCTCCATCGAATCCCCTACCGGCGATCGATTTGAAGCCATCGTCGAGACTCCCTTCGTCTCCACCTCGCAGTCACCATTGTCGACCATTTCGATCGATGTCGATACGGCGTCCTATTCCAAGATCCGTCAATATTTAATGCAATCCAACGCCGTTCCATCTCCCAACATGGTTCGCATCGAAGAGATGATCAACTACTTCGAATACGATTATGCTGGACCGAAAGAGGATGTTCCATTCGCAGCCCACATGGCCGTCGACCGTTGTCCCTGGAATCAAAGCAACCGACTGGTTCGAATCGGTCTGCAAGCGCGCAAAGTGGACATGAAGGAGCGAGCCTGTGCAAATATTGTATTCTTGCTCGACGTATCGGGCTCCATGAACGAGCCGAACAAGCTGCCGCTCGTCAAGAAATCGCTATCGATGTTGGCATCGCAATTGGGTGAGAATGACAAAGTCGCCATCGTTGTCTATGCAGGTGCTGCAGGATGTGTTTTGCCAAGCACCAGCGGTGCCAACAAACAAGCCATCCTGTCCTCGCTCGAGCACTTGCATGCGGGTGGTTCTACCAATGGGGGCCAAGGCATTCAATTGGCTTACTCGATCGCCCGCGAGAACTTCGTCGCAGGGGGAATCAATCGAGTCATCCTATGCACCGACGGCGATTTCAACGTTGGTGTTACCGGCGACGATGCCTTGGTCGAGATGATGCAACACAACGCCAAGAGCAATGTCTTCCTCACTTGCTTAGGATTCGGGATTGGAAACTACAACGATTCCATGATGGAAAAAATTTCCAACAAAGGAAACGGCGTTTACGGGATGATCGACAACGAAATCGAAGCCCGTCGCATGATGGTCGAACAGCTCTCTGGAACACTTGTGACAGTCGCCAAAGATGTCAAGATCCAAGTCGACTTCAACCCCGCCCACGTGGCCGGCTATCGGCTGATCGGTTATGAAGATCGCCGTTTAGCCAATCGCGATTTCGACGATGACCGCAAGGACGCCGGTGAAATAGGGGCAGGACATCGTGTAACCGCTCTCTACGAGATTGTACCCGTGGGTAGATCGATCCATCCGACGCAACCTCTCGAAGGCGATTCCTCCAAGTACCAACCCACTCCCAAGCCGGAATCCAAGCCAGCCGAGGCACAGGTGCCACCCCAGTTGAATTCCGAGATGCTGACGCTCAAAGTGCGATACAAGCAACCGGAGGGCAATGTCAGTTCCAAGCAGGAGTTTGTTTTGATGGCTAATCAAGAGCATGCTGTCACAGACGTCGACTTGCAATGGGCAAGCGCTGTTGCTGAATTTGGACTTTTGCTGCGACGCAGCAAAATGGCTCCTAACGCCAGCTGGACGAGCATGATCGAGCGAGCCGAATCAGCCACCAAGGGGGATGCGTACCGGCTAGAGTGCGTACAAATGATGCGACGCGCTCGTAAATAGCTCTCGGCTAGCCGAGTTGTAGCCGAGTTGCTCCGCAACTCGGAGCAGCTCATTGGATCCAGCATTCCTTTGTCTAGCATTCCTTTGTCCTCGGATCTGTTGGGTTATGCAACGCGATT
>JBEBHM010000248.1:0-11024 GCA_040080875.1 Pirellula sp. | reverse complement strand
GCCAGTGAGTTATTTGCCGAAATGATGGTGCTCAATTCTGCCGTTGCGGAACGCGTCAAGCGTTTACAACGCCTCGAAAACCTTGACGGTTTCCACTCCATGCAAGCAGAATTGCGCATGCTTGTACAGTGAGTTATTTGTCGGGGACGGGGAGTCTGCAAGATTGCCAAGCCATGAATCGCCACTTGCCGTTTTCGTTTCGCCAGACAGCCAAATAGCTCAACACGCTGTCCATGGTCGCTTCACCCGTTTTCGCTTGAACATGAGCCCGGCCCGCCATCAAGGCGATGCCTGGAGCCGGAAAAGTGAAACTCCGTTCTTGGTATTCGTAACCTACGTATTTGGTCTTGCCTGCTGTTAGGATGTCGATCAAAGAACTCTTGGTGTCGACAACACCGTTGGAGTGTGCATAGCGCAGATCATCAGAAAAGCTCGCCTCAAGTTTGCTTCGATCGGGCGACTTCATGGCAGCTACCCGGAGATCATCGGCGGCTTGAACATTAGCAAGTTCTGGATTCGACGGGAGAGATTTTTGGGGTGCAGCAGCATAGAGCATTGCTAGCGGAACAAATAGAATGGCGGTTAGGACTAAAAGCACTCGTTTCATATGCGATTCCTGGCAAGTTAAGGGCCTCGGGAATTTGGTTTGGAATGCAATGATTGTATCCGTTGCCAACTGATCTGGCAGCGAGCGGGCAAATATGTTAGATCCAAGTCCCTATTGGATTTCCCCCGTATCGGTCTGCAGATGCTGGAGAATATACCGAGTCCACTGTTTTCATGGATGAAAATAAATGAACCTCAATCTCGATCATCGCGCTAAATCCAAGCCAAGCCAACTCGGTTTGGCGTTGGCCTGTCTCTGTTTTGCAATAGGCATGCGATCCGTTGGATTCAGTGCTGATAAGGCAAATGACGGACTTGCCATCAAGCCAGAACATGGTCCATGGCTAATCATGGCTATGTCCTTTCACGGCGATGATGCCAAAATCAAAGCCGAGAAATTAGCCACCGAGCTTCGGCGCGATCACAAATTGCAAGCATACTGCCTGAACAAACGCTTCGACTTTACCAAGCCCTTAGAAGGGGCCGGGTTTGACGAGGCCGGTCGGGAACGCCGGATGAAGTATCGAGATCCCAAGGTCATCGACAGCTACGCCGTACTCGTTGGCGACTTCGATTCGATCGATAGTACTGCGATCACTGATACGCTCACAAAAATCAAGAAGATCAACCCCAAAGCGGTTGGCCGCGAGGCCGTTGTCGATACCAAAGCCAACTCCGTCGACGTCCATTGGTATCGCAACTACTTGAAAAAAGTCTTGCCAACGGCGGACGGTTCGGCCAAAGACGCCGCCATTTTCGGGCCGATGGAAAATGCGTTTGTGACTCGCAATCCCCTGCTTCCCGCCGACTTTTACAAAGCGCCTGAAGTCGATAGGTTCATCAAGAAAATTAACGATGAAAAGGGGCTGTCGGAGTTCAATTTGCTGGCCTGCCCTGGCAAGTTTTCCGTCCGGGTAGCATTCTTCCAGGGAGATGATGTGACGGTCAGTTGGGGCCGACAATCAAGCTTGAACAAGGAAGAGCGAGAGATATCGCAATTGGACCTCGCCGCCGAGAAGGCCGCTCTCACCACCAAGGCGCTTCGTCGCGCCGGATATGAAGCGTACCAATATCACGATCGTACCCAAAGCTACGTTACCGTCGGCAGTTTCAATGAGCTGGGCAAAGTGGATCAACAAAATCGATTCACTTACGATCCTGGAATCCAAGAGATTATCAACCGTTTCGGAGCAACGAAACAGGTTACGCGAACTCAGTACGGAAGCAGCCAAACCCCAACATTGCTGTTTGACCTGGTCGATCAGAAATTGATACCGGAACTCGGAACTAAAGACTCCAAAGCGTTATCGGATGCGTTTAGCAAGCTTTCGGTGGCATTTGATCTGAAGCCGGCGCCGATGGCGGTTCCGCGTTTGGTCGCATCGGGCATCTACGGCGGCTCACTCCTTGGAAAAGATCGTCGATAGGCTGATGGGATCGATGATCAAGTCGTCGTCAGTGGCTCTCGGCATTGGCGTTGATGTCATCGAGCATGGCTTGAACCCGCCCCTCCATCAGTTCGGTCAATTCCGCAGCATTGAATCGCTTTTCTTTTCCAGGGGGGATTTCGATGGGCTGGTCGAATCGTACCAACACTTCGCGAACTCCGTGCACCGTGGGATAACTTGCTCCCAATGCATCCTCCTCCAGCTTGTCGAGCGTCTCAGCAATGCGCTCAATCGATGGCTTTTCAGTCATATAGTCCCCGGGATAACTATAAAGCTGGGTGACCAAGAACATGTCGTCCATGTCTCTTGCCCATTGACGCTGTTGTTCCTCAGTCGCTTGTTCACGTTGGGCTTCGCGTGCGGCGATGACGGCTCTTCGGACTTCTTTGATTCGAACGGGGAGCGGGGCTTGCTTCGAATCCAATCCATAACGCTGTTCGCTTCGAAAAAGGATGGTTGCAGATAACCGTTGTATGCGTTCGCTCAATGAGTCCGAATGGGTTGTTCTGAGGTGTTCTAATTCCTTGAGCGAGAGAATGCCGCGGGCGATTTGGATGATTCGATCGGCCATCGGCAGCTCTGTTTGCGGGCGCCAATATAGCCTTTGTTCAAGTCGCTCGATGGTCCGCATCAAACTAGGCTTGGGATCCTCACGATACCATCGTTTGATGGCGACAGGGATAATCGACACAGGGCGAGTTCCTTTGCGGGCTGCCATAAGAGCCATGGCCGCAGCTCCATCGCGAAAAGGCGTGACTCGATCGTTGATGTGGTATACGTCCCCTTCAGGAAAAACAACGAGCGGGAACTGTCGATTCTGCAAAACGTCCACGGCTGTCTTGAGGGCTTGGACATCCGTCCCTTCGCGATCGACACTAAAGCAACCGTTGCGCTGCAACGACATGCGGGAAAACCAGTTGCAGGCCGCAAAGACTTGCCAAGCGGTCATGATGTAAAGCGGAAGATGCAATTTAAGCGTGGCTGCGACCAAACAGTACGAATCCCAATGAAAGGAATGGTTGGGAGTGAGTAGGACCCCATGTTTGTTAGAAACGGCTCGCTGCAGATGCTCCAGTCCTTGGGATTGGACATGCATGATTTTTTGCTTGCGCATCGCGCGAATACAAAACGGCATCGACAAATGAAACCACCACGGAGTCATTTTCGGAGGCCATTGTCCTTGGGGAATTCCGTAAGGTTGAATATTCACGCTGCGCTCGCCGGATCAACTTGCTCGATGCTGAAGAGTACGCCCTCAAGCAATGTGAGACATTCTGGCTACGGACTTGCCAAAGATCAAGTAGACACGACCGACAAAACAAGCCCGCAGCGCAAGCAAGGGAAGCGGAACTGTCACTTGCTTGGGCTGCGGGCTTGTAAGGTCGGGTCGAAGTTTCTTTGCAATGGAAGAGGCTAGAATATGCCGTCGCCAAAGCCTTTTCCCTGTTTGGGATTTGACGGTGATTCCGAAGCCACCGAATCGGCCTTTTTCGGCTCAAGGTAATGCGGTTTGGGAACTGCACCACTCTCGATTGTCGTACCGAGAGGAACGGATGGATCTGCATTGGTCCCGGGGAGGGTTTCGACGTATTCATCGTCGTACCGCGATTTGTATCCAGGTTGCTTGGCTCGCTCCAACTCCATGGAGTACTCACGGATGACCGAATTCTGAATCATGTCTCGGCAAATCTGGTTGATGGGGTGGGCGATATCCGCGTACAGCTTGTTGGAACTAGCACCTTCTGAATCGCGAATATCCTGAGGTCCCCGCAATCGAGCGCCACATTGATTGCAATAATGACTTCTCAAGTAGTTTTTGTTGCCGCACTTTCCACAGCGGGCAGTCATCTTGCGACTGGGCATGGCCACGAAAGGACCGTTGACCCCCTCGATAATCTTGAGATCCCGAATCACGAACGAGTGATCGATTGTAATAGAGCAAAAGGCGCGAAGGCGATCTTCCGATTCCTCCATCAGTTTGATTCGCACTTCGGTAATTTCCATGACAACAATCCAATCCCTTTCGTCATGAGTTCCTAAACTCACGAACTATCACGAATTCCGTTGATCTGTTCGGCGATCCCGGGCGATTGCCAAGATTGCAAACAGAACGCTCGCATATCTCCATGTAAACTTATCTCGGTAGCTATCTTCTCGGCTTGTTCATGGCTTTCGCACAAACAAAATCTAGCCGATCCGCTGCCGGAGAGTGACTGGCCATGATGATCGTATCGATCAATCCAACTTCTCGATCGATCAATCCATATGTTGGTAGCCGCAGCGGCAGTCTCCAATCCGTTTCGGAGCCCCCCCCCTATGGCTTGCAAATCTCCTTCTTTTAATGCTTGTATGAGTTTGTTTGGGTTGTTGAACCGGCTGTCATCAAAATGAGCACCTAGGGCCGAAAAAACGTCCTTAGTCACGCATCCGCGTGGCGGGTGAACCATCACAAAGTGTAGCAGTTTGGCACACGGTAAAGGTTCAACGATTTCGCCTCGACCACTGCATCTGGCCAACCAAAAGCGATTGCAATGGGACTCAAGGAAAAAATTGATATCGCTACCAAGTTCGCTGGCCAACGAATGAGCATGGTTTAAGTCATTCTGCGTCGTCCAGAGCAAATACCCAAGAACTAAAGCGGCTGCAGCATTTGCACTCCCTCCTCCTAAACCTGCCATAGCGGGAATTCGCTTAGTCAATTTGACCTGAGCACCCAAATACGGCTTGCCTAACGATTTCCTCAATCGATCCAAGGCACGAATGATTAAGTTGTGGTGGTCTGCGGGGATTCTCCACGCTGGATCCTCTCCATCGAGCGCCCGGCCTGCACCGTCTGCAAATTCGATATCGATTTGAAGCAGGTCATCGTCTCGATGAACAATACTCAATTCGTCTACCAGCGAGACGGCCATCATCACGGTATCTAGCGAATGATAGCCATCTGTCCTTTTTCCAAGCACATCCAAGTACAAATTCAATTTGCAAGGAACCGTGACTCGAAAACCGACGTGCGACTTTTCGATGATCATGGAGCCTGCATCGACTGAGCGTTCTAGGAGGTCTAGGGGGCCTAGTGGCCATGCCACAATGTACGCAGTTTTTCAAATGCGGTCAATCATCCGCCACGTTCGACCGGATAGTTCTCATCCGTCCAAACTCGCCAACCTCCGTCGACGCTCACCACATTTTGATAGCCCATTTCCTGTAAGTTGAAGGCTGTTAACGCGGAACGAAATCCGCCACCGCAATAAAGCAAAATCTCTTGGGTCGGATCGGGAAACTTGGTTTCGATGTCTCGCTCGATAATCCCTTTGCTTAAATGGATCGCACCGGGAATGTGACCAACCGCATATTCGCTTTCCTCCCGAACGTCCACCAACGTTAACGGTTCGCCGCGATCCATGCGAGCTTTTAAGTCCCGAATGGTGCATTCGCGAATGCGAGCTTTCGCGGCGTTCACAATCGTTAAGAAGCGAGGAGAATGTTGTTTTGCCATGAGCTGGAGAGGATAGAGAGTCTGGGAAGTCTGTCGCTCGACTATTCGAAAACAACTGAGAATATTTTGCAACAGGGTCAAGAAAATAGCTCGCTCGAACCGAAGATTCTTTTGCGGCAAGGTACCGACGCAACCAACGTAAAGTTTGTTACGACGAATATCGTGTCGCAGCCTGCCGCAGAATTAGATCTGCGAGGTCGGAGAGTTTCAAGTCACACATTCCCAGTGAGATTTCGTTGGGGCGTCCTTTCGCAGCTTGCTTGGGGTGCATCGCTATGTCGATCTCCATTATTTTGGGATTGATACGCGGTGAAACCCCCGAATCCATATTGACTTGTTCCCTGAACGCTACTGCAGTTCTGACTGTGGTAGGTTGGTTCCTCGGAACGGTTGCGGATTCCATCGTGCGAAATAGCGTCGAAATGAAGTATCGGGAACGATTTGAAAGACTCCGAGAGAAGCGGAACGGTGCTCCGAGTTAACAGCCACGATTGTCCATTCCTTCGCCCGAAGCCAGTACGGCTGCCAGACGAAGGGATAGGCAATCTGGAAAAACCTGTGAATCGCGGATGGAATTGTTTGCTCAATTGATGTGGAATTAATGGTTCCAAGTCGGTAGAGTCCGCCTCCCAGGCAGCGTTTGCAATGTCCGTCAGGATGATGGCCATTGCGGATTCGTGCCAACCAACGGAATGGTTGCACACAGGCTTCTTCCGAAGAAGCAAAAAATATACATCCATCGGTGGCTCGCAAAGCGACCGATCCATTGCCCTTGCCATGTCAGTCACGGAGGTTCGGATGGCGACTACTGTAGCATCGAACATCGACATTGTTGATGTCTGGAATAAATACAAAGCGGACCCAACCAACGTCGATTTGAGAAACACTCTCATCGAGCGCTACATGCCACTCGTCCGATTCAACGGCGAACGGCTCCGCGCTAAATTGCCCGAAGGCGTTGAACTCGACGATCTCATCAGCGCAGGTATCTTCGGCTTGATGGATGCCATCGATGCATTCGATCTTGAACGCGGCGTGAAATTCGAGACATACTGCGTCCCACGTATCCGTGGCGCTATGCTCGACGAACTTAGAACCATGGATTGGGTGCCCCGGCTGGTGCGCAGCAAGGCCAGCAAACTAAACGAAGCTACCAAGTTGCTCGAAGCCAAGTACGGCCGAGCTCCCACCACCCATGAACTCTCGCAGTATATGGGCATCTCGATTGATGAACTCGAAAAAATGAAGAGCGATGCATCCGCCGTCGGTTTGGTCTCGCTCAACAAGAAGTGGTACGAAACCGACAGCTATAAAGATGTTCGCGAAATCGATGTCCTCGAAGACAAACGCAGCGAAGATCCAACGCGACGAGTCAACAAAAGCGACCTCATGCGTTTGGTCACCAAAGGGCTTAACCGCAATGAACGGCTCATCATCATTCTGTACTACTACGAAGAACTGACGATGAAAGAAATCGGTGCCACGCTCGATCTCAGCGAAAGCCGCGTCAGTCAAATGCACACCAGCATCGTGCAACGTCTCCAAGAACAACTCGGCCGTCACCGCCCTGAATTCGGCACTTAAGCGATTCGCAAGTATCGTAGGTCCGCCTCTCCGAGGCGGACATTACCTCGGTAACCCAAGATCGTGCTCATCTTTGTTCATAGAATCCCGCAGGTTTACCCTGCGGAAGCTTAGGATTCTCGCTACCAAAACGATCCCCGTGAGTGCCCCACTGGGTGGCGATCAGCGAGGAGTTTCCAATGACTCCTTGTTCACGAACAACTCGTCCAACTCGTCCAAGTCGCCGAGTGTGCCCCAGATTTCTTTCGGCTAAAAAATTGGCTTTTTCTCTTGACTCTTGTTTTGTTTCGGCTAAAAAATTAGCTGATGCGGGCCCGTTGGTCTGCATCTCCGACGCAGACCAGTGCGCTGGATCGCTTTTGTGTTTCTAGACAGCCAATGGTTGGACGTATCGATTGACAGCGTCTCGGAGATACGCTGCTACGTAGGGCGGACATCCCATTGCAAGCGAAAGAGTACGGAACATGACGGTCAACGAACCGCTTAGCGCACGCGAGCGAGAGATTCTGGATGTGATTTATCGCCTCGGACGGGCGACAGCCACGCAAGTCATTGCAGAGATGAAACAGCCTCCGTCGCGGAGCGCCGTCCGAACGTTTCTAACTATTCTCGAGAACAAAGGCTACATCCGTCACACCAAGGATGGACGTGAATATGTCTTTGTGGCGACTCGTTCGAAGGATGGCGTAGGACGCAAAGCGGTTATCCATGTTCTGGAAACTTTTTTTGGAGGATCCCTTTCTGGAGCGGTGGCTTCCTACCTTACCAAGCCAGGACAATCGATTAGCTCGTCGGAACTTGAGAAACTAGAGCAGTTGATCGAACAAGCACGCAAAGCGGAGAAGAACTGATGGTTACCGAATTCCCCGGGATCGCTCACATCAGTTCGGTCATTGTGCGATACCTTTCGATTTGGTCGTGTTGCGCCGTCGGCTTGGTGGTCCTCGGATTTGTTCTAAACTTAATTCTCCGAAACCGGTCCGGTGCAGTTCGCCATGATGTTTGGTTGTCTGTAGCCATTTGTTTGCTGATCACTCCCCTAGGTATTTTCTGGGTGCCAGCGTTGCTGCCATCGGCACCCGTCCACGTCCATCTTCTTGCGGTAGACATCACGGCTGGCCCGGAACCGTTGTCGCTTTTTGCCGACGCTTCGAATGCGAATTTGCTTTCCCGGTCAAGCGATTCCGGGTTCATCGATGCACCAGAAATGCCCAATGGCATCGATCAGTCAGATGAGATCAATAATAGTATCCGAGCAGCCGGTTCCAGTGATCTCATGAATCCATGGACCATGCCCCAAAGCGATGGGTATTCCAAGACTCAAGTTGCGGAATGGTTTTTCATAGGCTTGGCCCTGATTTGGATTATTGGCGGTGCGGTTTGTACCATCCAGGTCGCGTTCCTGCGTAGAAAGCTAGCGAGCGCGTTTGAGGATCCTCCGTCGCCAGCCGATGCTTCTATGACAAGCCTTGTACGCAGAATCGCAAGCGCCGCGGGTTTTCGCGTAGCTCTTCCAAACCAACCTCGTTCCTTGGCCAGCTTGACGCGAACCATCGAGCTGACTATCTCCAAGAGCGAGTCCGGTCCACTCCTGTGGGGCACTCTGCCAATCAAGTTGTTACTCCCAGCCTCGATCGAGAATTGGCCCTTGGCCAACCAAGAGGCGGCTATTCGTCACGAGATCGCCCACGCACAGCGCGGAGATGAATGGGTGCGAATGTTCTTGCTTGTTTTGAGAACGGGATTCTGGTTTCACCCACTTGTTCGCTACTGTTGCAATCAAGTTCAATTCTATGCAGAAATCGCATGTGACGATCGTGTTCTGCAACAAGGCGTTTCTCCTGCTCAGTACTCGCAACTTTTGTTGTCAATTGACCGTCAAGCAGTGGATCGCAAGAGCCTATGGGTTATGAGCGGAATTGCCAAGTCGGATGTCGGGAGACGAATCTATTCTATCCTCGCGCCTCACTCGATGCGGCACACCATTTCAAGGCCGTTGGCCGCAATGCTGTTCATCGTGCTTTACGGAGTCTCTTCCTTGGCGTTTGGACTGAGAAGTCAAGACTCAGGCAAACAAACTGGATTGCCGACACAAGCCACGACAACACCGAAACTCGATTCGCCGAACGATGCGGAAGCATCGACGCAGCTCCAAGTTGGCAAGCGAGATTGGCCACAATGGGGAGGATCCGCCTCTCGCAACAATACGCCCGATGGCAAGAATATTCCAGTGAAGATCAGCGCTGCAACGGGCGAAAACATCAAGTGGTCCATGCCGCTCGGGAGTGAGTCGTATGGGGGTGTTGTTGTCGCGAATGGCAAAGTCTTTGCCGGTACGAACAACGGAGCTGGCTATCATTCGCGATTTCCGAAGGACACGGACCTGGGAGTATTGATGTGCTTTAAGGAAAGCGACGGAACTTTCCTGTGGCAACATTCCAATCCCAAGCTTCCAACGGGTCGAGACCAAGATTGGCCTTTGCTAGGAGTTAGCAGCGCTCCTCTGGTTGATGGCAATCGATTGTGGTACGTCAATAACCGTTGCGAGTTGGTTTGTCTTGATACGGAGGGATTTCATGATGGCGAGAACGATGGCCCGTTCACGAACGAAGTCCATGCAGACAAAATGGACGCGGATGTAGTTTGGGTGCTCGACATGATACGTCAATTGAATGTCACGCCCAAAAACATGTCTCACTGCTCTGTCGCGTGTGCCGGAGATCTGCTGTTCGTTGGCACTTCGCAAGGCGATCCTCCACGGGGGCAGCAAATCGTCGATGGGCCTAGCTTTCTGTGCGTGAGTCGGGCAACCGGCAAGGTCTTGTGGATGGACTATTCCCCAAGTGGAAATATCTTGAATGGGCAGTGGTCGTCCCCAGCATTCGGAGTCCTGGGGGGAGTTCCCCAAGTCATCTTTGGCGGAGGCGATGGTTACCTTTACGGATTCCTGGCAACAGGCGAAGAGGGAAATGCCAAGCTTCTATGGAAGTTCGATTGCAACCCAAAAGAGTCGGTCTATAAACTAAACGGGGCCACGCGTCTGCACGTCGTTGCAACTCCCGTTATCTATGATGGCCTTGTGTATGTTTCCGTCGGGGAGTCACCCGAACATGGCGAAGGCCCAGGTCGACTTTGGTGTATTGACCCAACGAAACGCGGAGACGTTAGTCCAACGCTTGTTTACAATCGACGATCGCCAGACGTGCCAATCCCTCATAAACGAAAACAGGCGTTGATTGCATCGGAGGGCGATTTTGAGAAACCCAATCCGAACTCGGCTGCCGTATGGTCGTATGTGGGAGCGGACTCGAAAAACTTTGAACAGACGATGCACCGAACGTGCGGTACTGTCGCCATTCACGAAAATCTATTATTCGTCGCCGACTTTTCAGGGCTCTTGCATTGTCTGAACGCAAAAACCGGCACTGCGTACTGGACGTATGACTTAGTGGCCGCATGCTGGGCCTCGCCGCTCATTGTCGAGGGTAAAGTTTACATCGGTGACGAAGATGGGGACCTTGCCATTTTCCGTTGCGCCAAGACGTATGAACTTCTGAGCGAAGTTAACTTGGCCAGTCCGATTTACTCGACCCCCGTGGTGGCCAATGACACGCTTTTTGTAGCTTGTCGGAATCGGCTCTTTGCATTCCAGCAAGGTGCGAAGAACACACCGAACAAATAACTGTTCATCAGCGGCCATGATCTGCACGAGACAGTCGACAAATGTAGCAGACATGCTCCGTCGTGCCGTCCGCCTAAGCTGATTTACAAGTGATTGAGGTAACGGCACATGGAATGTGCCTACTACTTTGGTTTTTGTCGGCGATTCCTAGCACAGATGGCAAGACCGGTGCGCAGATGAAAAACCAAACCAACTAGTACGACAGCGC
>JBEBHM010000247.1:0-11030 GCA_040080875.1 Pirellula sp. | reverse complement strand
TGTCTTGCTTGCAGGTCGCGTATTTTCAGCTGTTGATCAGGCCTTCGATGAAAGACTTTGCTTTCTTGGCTTCGACGTTTAGTTGTGATAAGTCGCCCGGTGCTATCGCTTCGATCAATAACGGTCCATACGCAAAACCAGATTCTCTCAAACTCTTTATCAGTGAGGGGAATTGGACCTTGCCTGTGCCAGGTGTCAACATGACTTGATCGGGTGGTAGGAAGTCTTTCACAGAGAGTGCAGTGACCATTCCGCCGACCGCTCGGCAATCCTCAACTGGATCGATATTGCCTTTGGAATAGAAGAAGATGTTGCCTGGGTCGTACATCAGCGTAAAGTTTTTGTGAGCTACTCGTTGAATGCAATCTCGTAATTGAGGTCCCGTGCCCGTTGTGCCTCCATGCGGTTTGAGAACAATCGCCAGATTCATTTTTGCGGCTTGTAGACAGGACTCAGCAATGACCTTGCAGCATGACTCGTACGTCTTTTCATCTCCAACTTTCGACAGCAGGACCGACCATCCGCCTGCAGCCTGACACAGCTCGAGCATTTTCGAGAGTTCTTGCGGACCTTTGTCCAAATCGACATCGCCTCCATAAACCGTCGTGATTGTTAGCCCTCGCTTTCGAGCTTCTTCTCCTACTTCTTTCGCTTCGTCGATAGTTGACTTGGCCGAGATAACTCGCCCCGTGCGAGTCTTGGCTCCAGTCAACGCAACATATCGAAAACCAGCGCCTGCGATGGCATCGAAACCAACTCGATAATCATGCGATGCCCAAGGGCGAGTCCAGCATCCGATCAGCCAACCAAGATTCTCAAAATACTTTCCCGTCGCGGTTTGCGGCGAGGTGGCCCCTGTTGCGAATGAATTGGTGACGGCCGACGCAGCTGCAACGGTCAGCGATGCTCGAACGATCTGCCGTCGGTGGACAAAGTTTTCTTGGAACATGCTATGAGATCCTGGCGGTCGCGGCGAATGACAAATGCGGGACAGCAAATTAGAATAACAAAGTTTTGGTTTATAGTGTAAATCGAGTCTGTGGATTGCGTTTAAGCGACTCGCTACAATACTTACTGTAGTAATCACTCGGAGATGCCAAAACGTGTCGGTAATCTTGGCGGCCACTTGACGCGACTTGCTCGCGCATTCCATCCAATCCATCCCTGGCTGACAACGATGCTGAATCTCATCCGAATTTTAGTCCTCGTGCTGGTCGCTTTGATCAATGCACCGATCCTCGCGCAGTCAGCGTGGCCCACCTGGCGGGGCCCTCACGGCAATGGTACCGCAGAACCTGGGACGTACCCGACGCACTGGAGCGAGGAGTCCCATATCGCGTGGAAAATAGCGTTGCCCGGTCGTGGTGCCTCGACTCCCATTTTGCTGAACAAGCATTTGTACTTGACGCTAGGAAACGGAGAGTGATGGCAAGATTGTGAGCGAGAACAAGCTCGATGGGTATGTGGTAGCAACGCCGGTCTTTGCCAACAGTCGCATTTATTTGCGCACGTACGAGTCGCTTTATTGCATCCAATAAGCAGGCGAGCACCAAATGGACTAGTAACGGAATTGGTTTTCAACGTTTCATTCCCTCTCAAAGAATAGATCGCACAATATGACGGACCTAACTCGGCGCAAGTTCGTACAGAGCAGCGTTGCAACTGCAGGCATTGCTCCGCTGTTTTTCAAAAAATCACTTGGCCAAGGATCTGCAAACGATCGGCTGAATGTGGCTTCCATAGGCACGAGCATTTATGCCGACCGATACACGGGCAAAGGAGAGCATCCTGGTCGGGGGGCGGTCGTTGGCCATCAGGCTGGCGAGCTTGGCAACATGATTGCAGTGGCCGACGTGAACCTTCGTTCGGCACGGTTCTTTGCCGAACGCTATCAAGGCAAGTGCCAAGTCTATCAGGACTACCGAAAGATTCTTGAACGCAAGGACATCGACGCCGTCACGATTGGGACACCGGACCATTGGCATACCAAGATCGCCATCGACGCGATGCGTGCGGGCAAGGATGTCTATTGCGAAAAGCCGCTTTCATTAACCATCAAAGAGGGTCAACAAATTATCAAAGTCATGGACGAGACCAAGCGAGTCTTTCAAGTCGGAACTCAGCAGCGCACGGAGTTTGAACGACGATTCCTGAAGGCAGTCGCAATCGCGCGCAGTGGGCGGCTCGGTGGTAAAGTAGATGCGCTTGTCAGTGTCGAGACAGGCGAACGCGGTGGTCCCTTCGAAAACGGTCCGGTGCCAAACGAACTTGATTGGAACATGTGGCTTGGCCAAGCTCCCGAAGTTCCGTATTGTAAAAAGCGACACGATTTCGATTTTCGCTGGTGGTTGGAATACTCGGGCGGACAAGTTACCGACTGGGGTGTGCACCATATGGATATCGCGATATGGGCAATGGGAGTCGAGAACACCGGACCTAGCGAAATCGAGGGGGCCGGTAGTTTTGGTGAGATCCCTAACGGTTACAACGTAGCACATCGGTTCCATTGTTATTATCGTTACGCCACAGGCCAGTCCATTCGACTCTTTAGCGGCGTCAACGAATTGATACTCAGTGGCACCGACGAACGGATCCGGGTCAATCGAAATGGTTTATCTGGTCGTATCATCGAACAGATGACGGACGCAGAAAAAGAAAAGCTGGACGAAGAAGTCTACAAGTTGTATGGGAACCGGAAGCCTACAAGCCATATGGCTAACTTCTTTGATTGCATCAAGGACCGTTCTCAACCCATTTCGGATGTTTACACCCACCACCGCTGCGCGAGCAATTGCCATATAGCCAATATCGCGATGAAGCTTGGAAGACGGCTTCAGTGGGATCCGACGAAGGAAGAGTTCCTCAGGGACGACGAAGCCAACGCGATGCGGACTCGAGCGCAAAGGGCCGGTTTTACGATCGAAGTTTAGTTCGGTTTCCAGATTCGAATCCGCTGGATCTGGCGCAAGGCAATGGCAATCACATATGTTGCGGACTTATGTAGCGGAATGGCGCAAGCCCATCGTCGCTCGCGAGATGGTCAGCGAACGTATTCGACTTCGATTTGATTGCTGATTTGAGGAACTCCATCGATTCCTCGGAGCGACTCCTGTACCATTTGTTTCTGATAAAATGAGTCGACTTTTCCTCGCAGGATGATTTTTCCGTGCGAGTTTTCCAGAAAGACATGACGTCGAATGCCGTAAGGATTGGTTCGAATTACCGAATCGATACGATGCAAAAGAGATCCAGTTTGCATGCTGCGGATTGCTTTCTAGCCTAAAGAATCGACAGAGAAGTGTTGTTTGGGTTCCATACTCTTGCCGACGTTTTGCAACGAACCTTCGTTTTCGGCAGATAATTGCCTTAAATTTCAGTAGAAATGGAACTATCGGTTGGGATTTTTCCGGACAGATTGTTGCGCTAACACCAGATGCCCCTCATCAGTTACACTCTATGCCTGCCGGGACAGGGGTTTTTGCCTGTGCAAATCGGT
Source organism: Pirellula sp. (assembly GCA_040080875.1). GTDB lineage: Bacteria > Planctomycetota > Planctomycetia > Pirellulales > Pirellulaceae > JBKCUI01. Next base: position 7,534 of record JBEBHM010000247.1, on the reverse strand, counting down.
GGTTGTAGATTCGAATGCGTTGAGGTTAACGTTTCTCCCTAATGCGAGATTGGTTTCCGGATCCAGTTGCGATCCTGATTGCGTTGTTACTTGTCTTAATCAACGGGTTTTTCGTTGCGGCGGAGTTTTCCCTGGTCAAGGTGCGGCTGGGTCGCATCGAGCAGTTGGTTGCCAATCGCAAACTCTTTTCGCGGACAGCCAAGTGGCTGGCACAGCGATTGGAGCAGTCTCTGTCTACTTGCCAGCTTGGGATCACCATGGCTTCACTAGCACTTGGAACGATCGGTGAACCGGCGTTCGCCAAGTTGATCGAGCCGGTCCTGAGCGCGGCTCAGGTGCAGTCGCCGACGGTCATTCATGCCATCGCATTTGCGATTTCATTTACATTTGTCACGGCATTGCATTTGGTGGTAGGGGAGCAAGCTCCAAAAATCTTTGCCATACGAAAACCCGAAACGATTTTGCTTGCCTGCGCCGTTCCGCTGAAGTTTTTTTACCTTGCATCGTTTCCTCTCATGCAAGCCCTCAACGTCACCACCACGTGGTTGCTGCGAATCATTGGTGCAGGCGAAACGACCAAGAGCTCCATTCCCTATACCGAAGAAGAGATTCGCGCGCTGCTTCGAGAAGCCCATGTTCATGGCAGCTTAACTCGGAGCGAGCATAGCCTCATCAACGCGGTCTTTGAGTTTGACGATTTGGTTTGCCGGCGCATTATGGTTGCTCGCACAGACGTCGATTTTGTTGATATCAATGAGGTAACCAGTCACACGTTGGCCATGATTCATCGGACTCAGCACACTCGTTATCCCATTTGCGATGGGTCGATGGACTCTGTCCTTGGTGTATTGCACGTCAAAGACATTTCCGGCGAGACCATTCATGACGGCTTCGAGTGGAAGTCGCTAGCACGACCACCTAAGAAAGTGCCAGAAAACATGCCGATTAGCAAGCTGCTTCGGCATTTTCAGGGCACCCACCAGCACATGGCTTTTGTAGTCGATGAATATGGCCTCATCATCGGGATCGTGACGCTTGAAAACGTGCTTGAAAAAATCATCGGTGAGGTGGCTGACGAATTTGACGTCGAAGAGCCAGAAATTGTGCCGGATGGTCCAGACAGTTACGTGGTGCTGGGCTCCACGCAAGTGCAGAGCGTTGAGAATCGACTTGGCGTACAATTCGAGGAGGCGGACGTCGACACGATGTCCGGACTTCTTTTGAACAAAGCCGAGCGTCTTCTCGCCGCTGGCGATATTATTGAGTTTCCTGGCGTCATTGCTAAAGTCCTTTCCGTGTCGGACGACCGAGCAACCAAAGTGCGTCTGACCCTTACAACCCTCCACGAATAGGTTCAGGAGCCTACCATCATGTGTCGTACAACTTCTCGAATTGGTTTCAGCGTTTGCCAGCTTTGTTCCCTTGCATTGACAAGCGTGATCATGTTGGCGTCGATCGCCAGTGCTCAGGATGCAGCCAAGGGCAAGGGCAAGAGTCTTTTTGATGGCAAGAGCCTGACTGGCTGGTCGGGCATATCGGAACTTTGGCGGGTTGAGGATGGTGCCATCACAGGCGAGACCAAGGCCGACGCACCTCTAAAGAACAACACTTTCTTGGTTTATCAGAATCCGGTCAAAGATTTCGAGTTGACTTGCGAATTCAAGATCACCGGTGGGAATTCCGGTATCCAATATCGAAGCAAATTGATCGACAAAGACAAGTTTATCGTCGGCGGTTACCAAGCGGACATCGACTCACAAAAGCGATACATGGGGATCAACTATGAAGAAAGAGGACGAGGAATTTTGGCCGAACGTGGAGACATCGTCGCTATCGACGAATCGGGCAAGAAATCCAAAGTAGGCTCGGCGGGAGATGTGGATGCGTTGACCGGACGGTTCAACGTGGACGATTGGAATTCATATCGCATCGTAGCCAAAGGCACGGTATGCCAGCACTACATCAACGGCACGTTGATGTCCGAGATTCAGGATGGCCAGCCCGATAAGAGATCCGCCGAGGGCATCCTCGCATTCCAGCTGCACCAAGGCCCGCCGATGAAGGTTCAATTCAAAAACATCATGCTCGTAGAATAGCGCAGCAACCAACTCGAACGTTGTTTATTCGGTGCCTCATACGGAAGATTCTAACTGGTGAATCCACACGAATTGCTCGTGCACAAAATTCGGCACGCCACCGAAGCGCTGCTTGGTGGGCAGTATCTATCGCACCAGATATCGGATTGGTGCGAGCAGTTCGAAAAACAATGCGATGCGATCATGTCGTCTCGCGGCGTGGCCTTTACGAGCATTGCCGTCGTTGGGGCCAAGGGCCAAGGCAAGACGTGGATCGCCAGACAATTCGTTCTTGAGCAGCGAGTTGCCCAGTCGTTGCCAACAGGCGTGTTGTCGAGTGAAGCCACAACACAGCTTCATTGGATTGGACCCGTTCCGCCGGACGCCCTCGATGCATCGTGCGAAATCTACCATCCCTGTCGCTCGGAGGACATGCTCGATCTCAATCGTCCTTACATGCTTTTGGATACACCCGGCATCACCGACGATGATTTGATTGCCGCCCAGATCGCCAAGGACGCGATGGCGCTATCACCCATCAAATTGCTGGTGGTTCGACGCGATCAACTGCGAGGAGCCATCCTGAGTCAGCTTGCAAATTTCACCGAGGGGGCGATCTGTGTGCCGGTCATCACTTGTGTTCCCTTGCAAGAGCTCGGCAGCGATTCCAAGCCGACGGCGTCGTTATCGAGGGACCTGGAAACATTTGGGAGTGCGATGCGGGCGAGCGCGCCCAAGACCAAGTTCTTGGAGTTAATACTCGTAGCGGATTTCGAAGCGGACGGCGATGAGGTTAAGATAGGCAAAGCATTTGCTCGCGCCGTGCAGACACGCTTGCAACACGAATCGTTCGACGATATCGCCGCAACGCGATCGAATCGATTATCGGCTGCAACCAATCGATTGCGGCATCGCGTCGGGCAGTTGCTCGATTCTCAGTTGCCTCAGTTGTCCACAGCAGTCAAGCGACTTCACTCAGAGGCAGATGCGTTGCCCACCCAGACGATCGAAGCGGTGCTCGGCTCCAGGGTGGTCTTGCACTCTGCCGTTCGCGGTCGTTTGCGAGCCCAAATGATCGCAGACACCAACTTGGTTTGGTTTCCCTATCGGACAGTCCTGACGGTCCTCGGGTTGACTCAAGGGGCCTGGGATCGCTTGCTCCTATCTTTGTCAGGTAGCGTGCCATCCATTTTCGGAACGTTTGCTGCTTGGGCTCGCAACGTGCACCAATCTCAGAAGATCCACTGGGAGATGCACGAGGGCATCAAGGATCGACTGAATCGACAGATCCAAGATCGGCTCGAACCGGTACAAGCACAATTCCAACGAGCCATTATTCGAATGCAAGGCTCGGCTCCAGACTCGAAATCGGCATCGCAAACTGCGACGTTGCAGATTCGGCTAAGTGGAGTCGAGGAATTGCAATCTCGTGCGCGGGGCGTCTTTGAATGGGCAGTGGATCGTTACCAGATGCCGAGCGTGATGCTTCAATTCTTTGCGTTCGTAGGTACCGTTATATTCTGGTTGATGATGGCCGGCCCTATCGTTTGGATTTACCGGAAGTATTTGGTCGCGAGTTATCAGTCTCTGACCCGTGGCGGCGTCGAGGATTTGTACCCTCATGAAATACCAACACTGCTGATGACGAGTGTTCTGTTGTCGTTGCTACCTTTGCTCATCTATGCGATGGTTGTGCTTAGTTGGACGCTGCGCAGATCCAAGATCCATCGGATTTCCGAGGCTGCGTTTTCGGAGGAGTTGAAGCTTGTTGAGGAGCTTAAGCGAACTGGCGTAATTGCGTTGCATTACGACGACGTATTGTTGGAACACGCCGAGTTTTTGATCGACGCAGCGCGGACTCGAATCGCTCACGGCGAGTCGTGAACGACGTAAGTCCACGGAGGCTAGTCGATTTCATGCGTCGTGGCTCGGCTAGTAGCGCTTCTGGCTCAAGACAAAGCCAGCAAAAGACTTGCGACGAAACTGGGAAAACCTCCAAGGCCGCTTGGGTTGCCCGGGTTGCCCCCCTGTCGGCTCGCGGGCTGGTGTGCAAGGCTCGTTCGTTACATACTTATTCACTGAGCGACACGCGGTTGTGCGCATATCATCGAGCCTAACATGATTCCCACCAAGATGCCACGCGAATGCTGACCTATGATGTTATGCGTTCAGCTTGCGTTGCGAACAGATTTTCTACGCTGAACTTGACGAGAATTCAATAAGTTTATCGATCTTTCAGTTACATACTTTTGGAGGTGTCTGATGTCAGAACGTCGAAGTGCCTTTACGTTGGTTGAGTTGTTGGTTGTGATTGCAATCATTGGTGTACTGGTTGGTTTGCTCCTTCCAGCAGTTCAAGCGGCACGCGAAGCAGCTCGGCGCATGCAGTGCACCAACAATCTTAAGCAATTAGCGTTGGCAGCGCACACTCGTCATGATGCCATGCGTAGATTTCCAGCCGCATTCGAAGACTATCTTCCCGGCGGTGCTCTTGCAACCTCACCAGAAAATCAGAATCCAGATTGGGGTTGGGCGGTCAGGTTGATGCCTTATTTTGAACAAGGCAGCGCGTACAATTTGCTCGGCGCCACGGGGCCAACACAACTAGATGCCATCATTCTTGCTTGCTCGACTCAGCCTGGAGATGCTCCTGTTACAGCGTACCCGGCTCAGTATCAAGGATTTGTTCAGGTTACGGGCAGTATCATTCCCGTATTCCAATGTCCGAGCGGCGCTGAAATAGTCCAACCTGTTTTTGGTTTTCACGATCCAGAAGTCTATCGTCGGAACCAAGGAGTCGGCAAGGGAAACTACATCGCAAACATTGGAACTACCACTAATGGTGGTGCATTAGCGGGTGATTCCGGCGGGCCTTTTATCTACCGGATAGAGAAGGGAATTCGAGACCTGTCGGACGGCACAAGCAATACATTGTTGATAGGGGAACGAGCTCGCGCTAACATTACCAATGATGAAGTGACTTGGCTTGGTACACCCAAGTCGTTCGGTAATGGCGCACATGGCAAGCGTGTTACCGGTTCTGCCCAGTACGTGATCAATCCAGTCGTTCAAGGTACCGCGTCGGTTTTCTCGTTCAGCAGCATGCATACAGGTGGAGCGAACTTTGCCTTCGCCGACGGTTCGGTTCATTTTCTTAGCGAGGTAGTCGAGTTTGGATGGCATGCTACGGACAGGACCAAATGGGGTGTTTTCCAAAAACTTGCCCATCGTGAAGATGGCTTCGTCGTTGGCGCATGGCAGTAATCCTCGCTGCTCTATGGCCAACACACGTCGACAAAGTCCTTAATTCCATCCAACTAATGAATACGATTCTAAAATACTGCTGTTCGTCTCTTGTGTGGTCAGCATTCGCTATTTTGTTGAGCGGATGTGGAGGCACGGGAATTCCGACGGCTTCCGTAACAGGACGAATCACGATCAACGGCGAGCCGATCCAGGGCGTTGAAGTCACGTTTGTTCCTACTGCGAAAATTCGCCCTTCGGTGGCCATCACGGATGCCCAAGGTCGCTACAAGGCACAATTCGTTGCGCAACAATCGGGAGTCGCATTGGGGCCGTGTGTAGTCCAATTCGCGATCTATCGTGGCGGCAATTATATGCACAATTACTTGCCCGCCAAATTCAACACAGAAGCAGAAAAGAACCCTGAGTTCAACTTGGATGTACCCAAAAAAGGACTCGTTTTTGATTACGACATTAAGTTCGTTGGGAAAATTCCGCCTTACGTTGCGGAGTGATTGCAATCGATTGGCATCGAGCGTCTTGACGCGAAATGGCGATCATTCGCATGAATGCATGCACTAGAACGTCTCAGGATAAATAACCAACTCGATCCGACGGTTTAATGCGCGACTCGTTGGGCTTTGATTGTCGCCGATGGGATAGTTATCGCCGTGCGCGAGGGTAAAGAGTTGATTTGCTGGCAATTGGTTACGACGTGTAAAGTGCTCTAATATTGCGTTGCTTTGCGCGGCGCCTAACTGATGACTTGTGGCGAATGCTCCGCCATAGAGGGGCGCGTTGTCCGTATGCCCTTCAATAGCGACCCTTTGGCGTGGATAGCCACGTTTGATCGCGTCGGCGATGCGGTCCAAGATACCTGATGCGGATGCAGAGAGCTGGGCCGTGCCGGGCTGGAATAGTTGGTCGGCAGGGACTCGCAATCGGATCACTCCCCCTTCGTCCTCGACGGAATAACCCAGCATTTGAAGCGGCTCACTGGCAAGCCTATTGCTGGTATTGGCCGTCAATTTTGCACCGCCACGGCGAAGCTGATTGTTTTGAACCGTTTGCACTTGATCTGCCAACCCTCGTAGTTGCTGGTTGGACTGCAGGTTTGCAACCCGCGACTGTTGCAACTGATTGCTAACGTCCTGGACCTGGCGTTGCATCAGTTCCGAGCGTTCTTTGAAAAGTTGCATTTGCTGTTGCGACTGCGCTAACTGGGTTGTCAATTGGCGATTGTTATCGTCTAGCAATTTGGCTCGTCGTTCAAGTTCCACGATCTGAGCCGTGAGCTGTGGGCTAGCCGCAGCAGCTCCGGGTGCCATGAATCCGGATGGGCTGGCCGTAAGATACGGATTGCTTCGATTGCAGCCAGCTTGTAAACAGAGGCATACCAACGTGGCGACACAGCAGATCTCCGTCCAAGCGCAACGCAGCACCGCTCGTCGAGCCAAGCAGCATATGCGATGGAAAGATGGTAGATATTCTGAGACGCATCGAATCATGGGTGGGTATTAGCAAGTTGAGTTGAGCAAAGCAAGACGGACCGATATTTGAGCGTTCGATGAAACGCTTGCATTTCGGATCGACGAAGTCAAAAGGAGGAAAACGTGAGGCTAATGTTGATCAATGCGCCGGCAGGATTTGTGGGTGAAATGAGCCAGCGTGGGCATCCGTTGATGGTGGCCGACGCGACCGTCGCGCACTTGGAGTCGCAGAATCAGAACCCAAATTGTCGGTTCACGAAGTTGTGGGGGCGGCGCAAGATCAACGTTACGGCGATTCGGCAAATGAGGAGGACCATTCGCGAATTCGAGCCCGACTTGATCCATGCCTTTTTGCCTTCGTCACTTGCGCAAGCCGTCGTTGGCAGCCTGGGCGTTCGAAAGAGGCCAAAGGTTGTTTCGTTTCGAGGCATCACGCGGGTGCCGAGGCGATTGGATCCTGCGGAGTGGATTACCTACCTATCGCCGCGAGTTGCCATGCATGCGTGCGAATCCCAAGCGGTGATGCAAGCAATGAAGCAAGGTGGCATTCGCGAAGAGCGATGCACCGTGACGTACAATTGTGTGACTCCGGTCTCGTCGCCCTTTTCGCGCAAAGAGGTTTTAGAAAAGTTTGAAATTCCTGCCGATGCGTTCGTGGTGGGAACGGCCGCATGCGTTCGGCCGGTCAAGGGAATCGATTTGTTCATGCGTGCGGCCGTTCCCACC
>JBEBHM010000246.1:0-11044 GCA_040080875.1 Pirellula sp. | reverse complement strand
CGGTCCTATCGACTTAAACAATCTGTCGGCGGAAATCTTGAACTGTGAGGTATGTCGACAAAGACTGGGATTGCCACCACTGAATGCGAGAGTCCAGACGACTCCTCAGCCGTCACCCGCAACGCAATATGTCGACAGAAGCACTGACCCGTCTAGCGGAGTACGAATGCTCGGATCGCCAGGACTGATTTCCTCGGGGACTGCCGCCAAGATGGCGACCGAAGGGCTCGTCGTTGACGAATTCGTTCCTCCTAATCCGCCGCAAGGGGCCATTCAGTTGGAGACGCTGCCACTCGAAATACGCCAACAGTTTTTGCGTGGGCTGGACCTGCCATTTGGTGCTCGCGTTATGTCCGCGAACGTGCTCGATTCTAAGGAATCGAAACCGACTGCTAGCGAGTCGTTGCCAACTGCGAGGCCAACCGGTCCAGAGACCATTTTGCGGATCGTCGAATCGAATACCGCAGCCCCAGCGATGCCTCGATCGCTAGGGGCACCAGGGATCGTCGTGACACCGGAACCTGCCAAGACCTCGCTGCAGCAAGAGACACCTCCCGCTGCCAAGGAACCAACTCGGCCCAGTGTCCTCGTGGTTGAACCACCGGTTGCGGAAACCAAAGCGACTGTAATTACCCCAACCGTACCTGCACCAACGCCACAGCCATACACCGAGCTTGCAAAGGATGCACTTCCATCGCAACAAGCACAACAAGCACAACAATCGCAACAAGCACAGATTGATCAACTCACCAAGGCGAATGAGCAACTCCAACGTCGATTGCTCGAATTGACTGACTTGCAAACAAAACGTCAGGCTGAAATCGAGAAGGCGACGGCTGAGAAAATGAAGTCGATCTCTGACTCGCGAGACGGCATCGCTCAAAAGCTCACACAAATGGACGAGCAACAACGACAAGCCCAAATCGAAATGCAACAGCGAATCGCTCAGGCGGATGCGGCCAACAAGGAAGTGCTATTGATGCTCGAAAAACGGACCGCAGAGGTCACCGAATTGCAAGCCAAGTTGCGTGCGCAGCAAGAGGAATTGAAGGTAAAGACAACTCGGTCTAAAAAACCCAACGCCAAGCCAGACCCAAAGAAAAGTGGAAAAAACACGCCATCGGCCCGTGACAAGAAAGAATCCAAGCATCCGAAGAAACCGTCTATCGACACTTGAGCCACTTGATATGGCCATCGGCGGGTTTCTCGCATAGAACTATTCGTTCAGTCCTTTGCCATAACCGCTCGCGCGGTTGAACCTCAGGCGCGAGTCGTGGGCCGATTACAAAGTATGACAATGAACAATCGCGTTACCGTCAAAACGCTTCAGGGAATGAAACGCAATGGTGAGAAGATCACCATGTTGACTGCCTATGACTATCCGACTGCGAAAATGTTGGATGCAGCTTTGGTCGATTGCATCCTGGTGGGTGACTCGCTCGGAATGGTTGTACAAGGCAAGACGACTACGATACCTGTGACATTGGATGAGATGATCTATCACGGCGAAATGGTTGCCCGGGCTACCGACCGGGCCATGGTCATCGTCGACTTACCATTTCCCATCGGGCAAATCAGCGTTGCCCACACGGTCGAATGCGCGGCGATGATCATGAAACGCACTCAATGCCAAGCGGTCAAGATGGAGGGGGGGCATCAGCAAGCCGACGCGATTCGCGCGCTCACCGATGCTGGTATCCCAACGATTGCGCACATCGGATTGAGACCTCAAAGCGTTCATGCTTTGGGAGGTTATCGCGTGCAGCGGGACGAAGAGCGATTGTTAACGGACGCAAAGGCTGCGGAACAGGCCGGGGCATTCTGCGTCTTGATCGAGTGCGTTCCACCTGAGCTTGCCAAGAAAGCCACTCAAGTGATCTCAGTTCCCACGATAGGTATTGGTGCGGGCTCCGATTGCGATGGACAGGTACTGGTGACCAACGACATGCTAGGCTGGAACAGTGGATACGTTCCTAAGTTTGTCCGCAAGTACGCAGGTCTGCGCGAAGCCGCCATCCATGCTGTCTCTCGGTATTGCGACGATGTTCGGCGTGGCAATTTCCCCGGCACCGAAGAGTCCTTTTGAGTCGGTCCTTAGTTTTTGTACTAAACACGTTGCTGCGTGGACTCAACACAAGTCGACATTGCGTTGACCCCTTTGCTCAAGGTTTGATAGATCACGCAATATCGTTCTGTCAAACTGATGAGTTTGTCGATGGTTTCTTGTGACGCCTCGGAGTCGATTTGAAAAAGCAAACGGACGGCGGTCAATCCGACAGGTGCGGTTCGGTCCACGCCCAGCGTTCCTTTAAAATCCATGTCACCTTGCGCTTCGATGCGACAGGATCGCACCGGAATTCCCATGTTTGTCGCCACTGCCGAAAACGTCACGCCAGCACAAGCGACAAGAGACTCTAGCAACAGTTCTGCGGAACACGCATCCGCTTCGGTACCGCCTGCTGCAGGGTGCAAGCCGGCGCGGATTCTGCCTGCATAGGAATCGATCCAGCAATGTTGATTGGCTAGATCCACTGTTCCGTGTGTCTGCATCGTCACGATGGCGGAATTCGGATCCAATTTGTATCGTTCTTTGATGGGTGCTTGGGTAGCTTTAAGTTGTTCGCTATTCATGTTTTCTTTATTGGTCGGGGTGGACTCTCCACAAATCGATGGCGGTCGGAGCCGGACTGGATTCAAGTGGATTTGCTTCAATGCGATGAAACCAACCATCACGTGTCGCAAGCAGAATTGCCTTGCCGGAGTTCATTTGAGTCCAGTGCACCACTTGATGCGAAGGAGTGCGTGACGATTTCAATGATTTGAATTCATAAATTTTCTTCTTCTTAGGCTTTTCTTCATCGGGTTTGTCGGCCTTTTCCAATTCTTGACGATACTCGACGGTCGCCGTCTCAAATCCGGATTCGTCCAACCAAGTTACGGAGTCTTCATTGCAGGCAATTGATTGCAATCGTTGAGGCAGTCCTGTTCGCTTGGCGAACATCTTGTCCGATTCGGTTTTGGACCAGAGTCGCAACGTGCCTGTTTCGTCCAAGGTCACGAGGCCGGACTTGAGCATCGCAACCGATCCTACGGCACGTTCGTGACCGGAATAAGAAGCCAGCAATTGATTCGACGATGCGTCGTACGCACGAGCGGTACGATCTCTCGAAGCGGACATCCACTGTGAGCCGTCGGGGCTCCATTCCATCGCAAGCACTTGATCGGCGTGCGCTACTGAATCGAATAGCTTCGTTCGAAGCCTTGCATCAAACAACTTGACCGAACCATCCATGCCACCGACCGCCAAGACGGACTGTGTTGGTGAAAACGAAATGGCTATCGCAACGTCCGGCAGACTTGCAATGCGACGAGCCTGGTCAGGCAACGCGATGTCCACCACGTGAATAGCTCCATGCTGACTCGGTTGACCGGATGAAACCGCGATCAACTCGCCTTTGGCGTCAATACAGATGGCAGCAATATGACGCCCGAACCCCGTCCAGCGAGCGAGCTGTTTATGATCGTCGAGATCCCATACCAGCACCTCATGTAGGCCTGCGACATACAGTCGGTGATGGACTTCATCCAATGCGAAAGTCGGAAGCGGAGTCCGTCGATAGACTGGCTGTATTGGCGGATCGACGAGGCTCAGCAGTGAGTCGTTTCCGTCAATCAAGTCGACGATGGATTCCTTGCTAGTGACCGAAATTGGGGACGCATTCTGAATCCAGCGCCGAAGCGTTTCGATCTCTTTTGCCGGCAGCGATTCCGGGCCGCTAGGCATACGCACCGAGTCGTCGTTGGAAGTGATACGATTCATCAGTTCGCTTGAGCCGGCATCGCCTACGACAATGGCTGGTTTCTTGGAGTCCCCTGCGGTTTGCAGTCGATCAAATTGCGAAACATCGTAGCCTCCCTCGGTCTTGCGTTGATTGTGGCAAGCGAGGCATCGGTCTCGAAGTATGCTGAGTGCCCCTCGATCAATAGATAGGCTCTTTGCTTCGGGTCCGACGAGGTTTTTTTCGTCCAGAGTCTCAGAACTCCACCCTGCCCATTGGGTTCCAACGGACCCAGCTACCAACGCTATCCAAGCGAGAAAAACCATGGAGCGAGAGATGCTTGGCCGCATACGATGTGAGGGAGCTTCGTGGCCCGGAGTGTGAAAATCGTGCAAAACGCCCCCACGGCTAGGTGGACTTTGGGCCTCAGCAGCCATTATACGAAGGAAATTGCGGAAGAAATCGCGTTGGACGGAGCGCATTCGGGTTTTTCTCTTGTCGTCTGATCGGGTCCTCGCTAAAATCTCCCCTCCCATCCGTCAACAACACAAGTACATACGTCGTCGTTAGGAGATTTGGTTTTTATGACTCTCGACAAGAGCTTGAAAGTCCGAGCTGGGGCAATCAAGAGCCGAAATGTGATGACCCGCGCCGAGCGAATTAAACGCTTGCAAGATTTGGACAAATGGTCCGATAGCAGCGTTGTGCTCGGAATGGCAAAAGTGCGAGTCCCTAAGATCTCTCTCAAGAAGAAGAAGAAGGTCAAGAAGGAAGACGACGCCGACGACAAGAAGAAAAAGAAGAAGTAGTCTGGCATTCCCAATTTATGGGCGATCCTATTCAAAGAAGGCGAACCAAGCGGTTCGCCTTTTTTTTTGAATATCCAGTAGCATAGTTTCGGTCGTTTCTGTGGATTGAATCGCGAACAAGCTGGTTTACTGTCACTTTGCAATTTGGACGTCTAGTATCGCTTTCATGTCTTCCCACGCATTCGACGAGCCAACCAACTTGCCGTCCGGACCGATCAAATAGTAAACCGGCACAGAGCTGACAGCCAGTTGACGCATCAAATCTGATCTTGGGCCGAGATAGTTTTGCGCCCAACTGAATTCCTGCTTTCGAGCGATCTCCTCAGCTTGAGCCGTTGAGTCGTCGATATTGAAACCCACAACAGTCAAAGGTTGCTTGGAAAACGTTTCAATGTCCGCCTTCAAGTTGGGCATCGAAGCCATACACGGGCCACACCATGTCGCCCAAACATGAAACAAAACGTATTGCCCTTGCATGTCATTCACCTGTTTCCCGACACCCTTTGCATCGGTGAACTTGAATGCGCGCATGTCCGACCCAACACGCGGACCGATCCGACAGGGTATTTCAATATCTCCTAGTTCAACATCCCTTTTCGCAACTTGAGCTTCGCTTATCGAAAGCGGAATAACCTTTTGCCCTATCGTTTCGACCAAGCAGCCAGCAGGTTGCTCGTAGAGTTGGATGAGCAAGTCATATTCGCCTGCCTCGACGCCATGTATCTTGAGGCGTCCATCTTCACTCAGCTTTGCAAAATGATATTGTTGCGATGACAGCCAACTGTCAAAGTCTGGGCGGCTAGTCCAGTCGGCTGACAATGGTTCGCGGGGATCGAAGCTGAGCGGCGCGGCGTTCAGCGGTCGCGGGATTCCCGAGTTTCGCCGTACCAGATAGTTCAGGGACCAGTTCTTGTTGAGCTCGTCGTTCTTCCTGCCGGTCGCAATGACGCGACCATGAACCGTCGCTCCACTACCACCAAGAACAATCTCGCTAGTCTTTCCTGGCTCCATTTGTAATGGTTTGGACTCGCTAGAAGTCAACTTCGATTTTTGCCATGGCCCCAGATAAGCATTCACGGAACCACTCTCTGGCGGAAGCTTATCAAATCGAAAATATCCATCGACGTCGGTTTTGACAAAATAGCTATCTTGAAATCTAGCTTCTGTCAGTTCGCGGCTCACAACTGGTCTGAAATACATAATTTCGTTCGCCATCGGCGTGTCACCTTGCATGAGTCGTCCCGAAACAGAAGCCCACGGTTGCAATCGAATTGTCCCGATCGGTTCATCCGGTTGCCGTAGTACTTCCGCGAATCCCTTATCGTTGAATACTCGAATGCGACTAGGCTCAAATGTCGCTGCTAGTTCGAATCGGTTCTTGCCTTTGATTTCAAATGCGATGCCAAAATGATTGTCGAGGCGGTCCAAATAAAAATAGCTTGCTACCGTTGGAGTGCCCACCGCTACGTAGAATTCCGTGACCGGCTGCCCACTGCTGTCTTCTACCGTTCCAACCCAAGCAGGCTTGGGCTCGAGTTGAAAATTTTGTTGCACGGGAGCGTCTCCAACGGCAAGATCTTTTTGTCCAGCCGCGGTTCGATATCCGTCTGCTTCGATTCGTACACGATACCGATTGCCAGTCTGACCGTCGCTATCGAATTGGATCCGATATACTCCATGCTCTCCTTTTACTCCATGGCTTGCCTGAAAATCGGTCGAATAGAAATCTGGTGAAAATGCCTTCACAGGAATGACTCGAAACGATTCGATCGGCTTTTTGGTGACGGAGTCGACAACGCTCCCAAAGATGGTCGGAGGCATCGCCAAACGCACTTCATGCGGCTCCTCCTTGGCGATCAGTACGATTTGCTGCGTGCTATATCCTTTTGCTTGAATGCTGAACTTGACCGCATCTGCGGGCGCCCAGTCCCAAGCGAACAAACCATTTTCATCCGCACGATCAGGTATTCCGGATGTAAGTACGCTGGGATGCACGTGGCTATAAAGTGCTCCGGTGCCCCGCCATTCTTTGATTTGCGCATAAGCCTTTGGCAATGGCGTGCCGGCTGCATCGGTGATCCGAATCTTAAGAGGATGTCCCTTCTCAAGTTGGAAATCAACGTCTTGCAAACCATGACTGATTTCCACTTCTGGTTGTTGAGGAGCAAAGCCCGGCGCCACGACCGTAATCTTGCGTTTGCCAGGAGCCAATTGAATCGTCTTGTAACGCCCCGTTGAATCGATCTCCGCTTCGTTGACTCCGGAAGCCCCATAAGGCCGTTCATTCCAAATGACGATTCCTCTGGTTACGGGGTTGCCTTTTGCATCCGTGATGAGACCAGCAAGAACGATCCCCTTTTTCAAGGTCAGCGACGCGGTCCCTGATCGCAGTTGTTCCGTTGTGACTCCCTGTGCATCCTTCAGTTCGTCTCTTTGCGAGTCGCCCAAATAGTCTGGATGCGTGACCACCAAACCAAAAGTGTAATCCTTATTCGCGATTGGTCCCGGCGCATTGGTTACTTCCCAGATCCCTTGGTCGTTGGTCACAGCAGCATCTTCACCGTAAGCTAAATGACCGTTCACGACCGGTGAGGCGTTGCTCTCCCAGATGGGGTCGATTCCTTGGACGCTTACTTCCACTTTTGCGCCCGCAATCGGATTGCCGCTGTCATCAACGACCTTTCCAGAGATTCTATTCCCGCGTTGCAAGCGAAACGTGAAAGTGTCCGGAATGTCTTTGCCTTCTCCGTGTTTGCCTTCAGCGAAATTCAAAAACTGTGGGACGTAGCCAGTCATGGAAGACCAAATTCGCATTAAGTTTAGCTTGCTTGGAATGGGCACTCGGACGTCGCCGTTTTCATTTGTCTTAAACTCTCGATGCGGATAATTTTTCTTACCCTCTATTTCCCATACGCTCACCTCTACTTCGGCTGCCTCGAGAGGTTGATCGTTCTCGTTCAGTACGCGAACGGTCATGGTCTTTTCCGTTTCTATCGCCACCTCCTTCATGTCATCCTTCGCTTCCGTTGCCGCTGGCTTTACTTCTTGTGCTCGAGTGGTCAAGCCAAGTGCACCGGCGAGCGCCGACAAACCGATTGTAAGGCAAGCTAACAACAAGACCGACCGACTTGAAAACGGATTGCGGCGTCGAGCCGTGTCAAGAATGCATCCGATGCGATGCCCGACGTGGCTGCTTCGCGACATGGCGATCCCACCTGCAACCAAAGGACTGCGGCATGATTTCGCAACGGAAAGCAGCGTTTCAGCATACTGACTCGCTTGCGAAGTGCGCGCGACAACCAAATCATCGCAAGCAATCTCACGAAGTCGCCTCATCTCAAGCGAAGCCCACCAAGCCAGCGGATTGAACCAACACAATGCGCACGCTAGCCCAGCCAACATCTGCGTTGCTAAATCTCTTCGCTGAACGTGAGCCAGTTCATGCATCACCACCAATTTCCTTTTGTCGTTTGACCACTGTTGAGACGATTCGGGCAAAAATATGACTGGTCGCAGCCAACCGAACACCATGGGCGGTATCTCTCGATGGTGGAAGACCAATCGAATCTCGTGGCGAATTTGCATTTGGGAACAACACCCGCGAAGTAACTCTTGCCAGCCGGGGTCTTCATTCGAATCGCACTCGCTAAGCAATCGATCTACCGCCAAATTGAGCAATACCAATCTCAATCCAAGTAGCAACGAACCAACCAACCAGGCAATGGTAAGCAACGTTGGAATCGTTGGATTTGATGGACACTCGAATCTCGGAGTGCTTTTGGCTTGAACGTCTTGGTCGCTTGTCGCCACCGGTGCAGCAATGTCCGTCGGAGCTGTGGAGTTCACAGGAGGGTGTGGCGAGTCAATTGTTAGATTCATTTGGGCATTGTGGCGAACTTGATTCACTGCGGACTGCGATCCTGAGTCCGGCGTCAATCGTGTCTCAAGCGATCCAAGCGAGGGATACGTTACGACTGGTTCTGATGTCATCTTTGCTGGCAAGACACCGAAATTCCATCGCGGCAACACCAAACTTGTCAGCGGTAGAATCAGACATCCGCACAATCCTAGAAACCATATCAGATGGAGTCGAGCAGGCGACGCCCTTCGGTAAAACATTGCGATCGGCAGTACTGCAATCAATGGCAGCATCGACCGCACTGCCAAGCCGAATAAGTTGATACCGCCCAAAATCTCTACGTTCATTCTTTGCCTCCCAACTTAGCACGTTGAATTGCTTCTTCCAAACGCTCGATTTCTTCGTCTGTCAGCTTCTTCGCTGAATCATCGATAAACGCGGCCAATGCGTCACCTGCCGATTGCGAGAAGAACGTATTGATGACGCTTCGCAGAGCAGTCATGCCAGCCGATTTGCGAGGTTTCACAGGCAAGTAGTAGTGAGTCATCTCGCGGCGGTCTCGCCGTACCAATCCCTTTTGCTCAAGTAGACCAAGCATGGTCCGCACGGAGGAATAGCTTGGCGCATCGTCCAGTTTTTCAAGCACCTGAGCCACCGACGCTTTACCTAGTTGATACACAACGCTCATGATCTGTTCTTCACGCGGCGCCAGCTTTTTTGAAACTTTGTTTTTATCCATCGACACGTTTCTCGCTACCTGTTAATATACTGACATGTGTCAATTTACTAACATGATGCCGACAACGCAAGCAGAAAACAGCAGAATTGCAGCCATGTAATGGCATCGTTTGGTAGGTGAAGGCTGAATTGAGTCGTTTTCGCACTCACAGCGTTATGATGCGTCAACTCGCACCGGTTTGACACGACGGCAGTTCTTCCTTGAGTTCCGGTAGCATTTCGGCTGGTTGCAACAGGCTGCTGACGTGTGCTCCATCGGGCAAGTCACTGTTCGGTTGCGGTACTTGTCGCTGAACATTTGCTACCGCCGAGACTCTAGGATAACCGCGCGAATGAAATAGAGCGCGAATGACAGACCGGTTCAACGATTATTCGCGCTCCATTCAATTCGCGCGGACTCCCGATAGGACATTGGCTACTTCCAGTCTTTTGGGGTGCCGAAGCAGTTAAGGACAACTGCTTTACTTTGGTCAGCCAAAATAAACACTTAAGTCAATTCGACGCAACGCCACGTCCAGCACCAACAGCAGTGCAGCCACTGTAAGCAACCATGGCCACAAGTGCGTCGGGCGGCTGGCCCAAAGATCGCGATCCCGAAAGACACTCTCCGCATCGACGGCATGCTCACCGCCGGACGCGGTAGCGATTTCTTGAAGCAGTTTTTCATTCGTTGGCTGAATCCGCAACTCGTCGCTGTAACCCACCATCAAGCCTCTCGATTGTCGATAGAGGACTTGGCCGTTCTGCTTGACGGCGATTTCCATGTGGTAGGAGCCTGAGTTGGGAGTGTTAAATTGCGTCGAATAACGTCCCGGCGCCGATTGTCTTAGGGTCGTCGTTTCGCGTTGTAGCTGAGGATTGATGACGGTCAGTTCGACGTCCGATTGGTTCAGGAACTGCCCCGTATCGCTCACGGCATCGATTTCGATATTGGCTTGATTGCCGCGTCTTTCGGTTGCAACTTGTACGCCTCTAGCATCGTTCTTGCGCATCGTCTGTCGAACGATCTGCGTCCAGAATTTTCCATAGCCAGGCCACGTCAACCATTCGGCAGCCCAACGGCTCTTGGCATCCGACGTGAACGCAGCCGTCATGCCGAGTCCATATCGCCACCAAGCCAACAGCGGGTCACCCTTTTCTGTGGCAAGGATGACTTCGCATGTTGGCTTGGGACGTGTCATGACGTATCCCAGCAGGAACGGAGCGGTTTCGAAATCGAGCTCTCGCAACGCGTGCGTTGCGCGGATTACGACAGGTACAAACGGTTGCTCGTCGATCGCGGATTTGCTAGCGGTGACTGTCTCCTTGGCAAAGATCTGAGGGATTTGTGCTGGATCGTTTGTTACATAATAGCGTCCTTTGCCAGTACGCGCGATCGATTCCAAAAGATCTGTGGCGGAACCGTCGCCGATCGCAACCGTCGAGACAGTCATCTTGGCCGAAGCCATGGTTTGCGCAAGCCCTTCGAAATCTCCTGGCGACGAGATCCCGTCGGTCAGCATAATGACGTGCTTTAGCTTGGCTGTCGTAGCGACCAGCATTTCGTAAGCCATCTCCATGGCCGGGTACATGACCGTGCCACCACCTGCATCGATCCTGGCGATCTCATCATTGAGTTTGGATTTATTGCTAGCCGACTGCATCTCGCTAACGACATACGTATCCCCGTCAAATGCCAACACGGCGGCTTGGTCACGACGGCCGAGCAACTCCACTGCGGCTTGCGAAGCGGATTTCGCCATTTCAATCTTGTCGCCCGACATCGAGCCCGATTTGTCGATGACCAGCACCATGGCCAACGATGGTTTTTCTTTCTCCTTTTCAAAGTCGCTGCGAACGGGCAAGATCTCTTCCAAGGT
>JBEBHM010000245.1:0-11045 GCA_040080875.1 Pirellula sp. | reverse complement strand
ATACAAAGTCCTCTGGCATCACGGTAGAGAAAGTACTCGCGTTACCCAGCGCTGAGGAAGGAACAAGAAAGCCGCTATGGGCGAGTTCGGCGTCGGTGATCGAAGGACAGACTGCCGAAGTCTGGCTGATGCGACTCGATGCGTCAAGCGAGCTGAACGTGCAGTACTCAACGCGAGGGGTGAGCGCTTCGGAGGCTCTCCAAGTCAAGATTGGAGGCGATTTCATCCGGAACCAAGGAGTACTTCAATTCGCGGTTGGAGAATTTGCAAAGAGCATTCAAATCAACACGCTTTACGATTGGGAAAACGAAGACACGGAATTGGTCGTAGTCGACTTTGATGCGACGGGCTTCGACTTGGTCCGCAGCGCAATTCGCATTGGAAATGGACGGCGACCTTCGATCCAGATAGTGAATGCGTCGAGTAACGCGATTACACAAGAGGTGGCCGAAGGCCAAAATGCGGACCTTGAGTTCGAAGTGAATAGTCAAGACATCGGCAATCGAGCATTCGGTGACGAATTCGTGTTCCAAATCAGCACCGAGAGCTGGTCGGCGGATACACAGGATTATGTACCCGTCTCCGCATCCATTACGCTACCTGTCGGAGGCATAAATCGGTTTTCAACTCGCATTAGTACTCGAAGCGACCTGCAGCCTGAAGACAGCGAGAGTTTCTTTGTCAACGTAACGACTCCCTGGGGCTCTCTCGAAAAACATGGGATTCTCATTCGAGACAATTCACGCAAGTTACCAGGGATCAGAATTGAGCGGATCGGGGATCCCGACCTGACCCAACAGTCGGATCGTTGGATGGCGGAGGAGGGCAAGGTTATTCAATTTGGAATTAGCCTGGATCATCCGCTCGATCAGCCTATTGCGGTGTATTGCACGACCATTTCCGGCGGGGCCAACGAAGAAGACTATTCCGCGCTGAACACGAGCCTCGTTTTTGAACGGGGCGAAACATGGAAGGAACTCTCGCTCTTGGTCACTCGGGATTTCAAGTATGAACTGAGCGAAAACTTTTTCATCTCTGTCGAGTCGCCCTGGCACTCGATATCCGAAGTGGCGATTGAAATCCAAGATGAACTCTTGCCAGCGATTACGGTTACCGACGTGGTAGTAACAGGCGGCAGCAATGCAATTATCGGAGTGCAGTTGTCGCACGCGTTGCCCTATCCCGTATCGATCGCTTATTCAACTCGGCAACTTGGGTCGGTAGGTGAGTTCGGTCTTATGGACTTTCCAAGCGGCGAAATTCAATTCGTCGCGGGGCAAACCTTCCGCGAGCTATCCTTTGCGACTCGTCCATCGCCCATCCCAGACAACGGCTACGTCGAGCCGTATCCAGCGGTCGTCGATTTCTTTGTCGACGTGGAATCCGCTTGGTGGAAAGCAACCGGTCGGGGAATCGTAAGCTATCCTGGCGGTGAACCCGTGGGGGGAAGTGTCAGCGCGGTGGATGCCGTCTTCAATTTCGATCTACTCAATCTATACACCGATGACCCAAGCTACGGCTTCACTGGTTTCTTCACCGGAAGCGTTTCACACGTCGGTCAACCGGAGGCAAGGTTCGCTGTAGTCACCGCACCCTCGCATGGTATCTTTAAGCTGAATGCCGAAGGGGACTTTAAATTCCGACCCAATCCAGGCTTCGTTGGCAACGACGAGTTCTATTTCAAGGCGATTTATCCGACGGAATCAACCGTCCGACGCGTTGGCTTGAACGTGGTGAACGGATCCTTTGCGACAGACGACGAAATGATCGCGACGCCTGGTGGAAGATCAACCTTAATTCCCAGCCTGATTTTGAATGATCGTGTCGTCGGTGCAGATCGCGTGTCCTTTGGCAGCTATGCGATACAACCTACTCCATCGATTCAACGGTACGGAACAACGGATTTTCTACGTCGACCATCATTGGCCTCCCCCTACCATTACTTTGGTGCACTGGGTAGCGCGCATCAGGGACGCTATAGCGTTCCATCGAACTACGCGGGCACATGGAGCGAATTTTACAGCGACCGACACCGCCTCTTCGATCAACTTGCAGGCCCCAACGACGAAGCCGACTATACCACTTTCCTGAGCGAGTTAGAGTTCCATACGCTCATGAGCGGTAGAGCCACGTTGGATGCACCCTACATTTATGGAACAGCTCCTACGATCGAATTCGATTGTCAGGTGACCACGGTTTCTGGGTTGGGAACTTTTGATGCACAGCTCCAACTTGGTTTGGAAGACAACGCTTTTCTACCACCCAAGGCGATGAATGGTGAGATGAGTTCCGGTGATCCGGTATGGCGAAGAAGTGCCGACACCTACCTTGGAAACGTCTTCGAGGGATCAACCGAAGTCTATCAAGCTCCGGGCTCCGCTGCTTGGTACGACGCCGCCGGCCGAAGCTTGATCGCATTCCCAGCCGACGAATGGGAAGGCATTCGCTTGTATAGCAAACCCAGTGTGCGACCCATCATGGATCAACGGTCGACGGTACCTGGCGCTGGTGAATCATTGCGAGGTGGATCGTACCGAGTGCAACCAGATGGTGGAATAATCTATACGCCACCTGCGGGGTTCGTTGGAACAGACTGGCTTGCCTACGTGATCCGTCCCGACGACGGGCGCATGGGAATCGTCGGCGAGGACACTTGTACCGACGTTGGTTCGCTTTGTTCCGATGAACTCATTGGCGGATTGATTCAGGTGGAGGTGCGTGAGGCAGCCAGACCCACTGGTGACCATCGCGCCAATCTCATAGGATTATCTACACTGACAAGTTGGTCGCATGAGCCTGGAAACTTAGACAGCTACGTTGGAGCAGACAACGGTATCTATGCCTGGAATGATCACAATGCGTATTCGACGGACCTAGTGATCGACGGCTTGCATTTGCTCGCGAACGACATTGGGATTCACGAAAATGTACAAGCGGTCGTATCGTCCATTCCTTTCGTTTCAACTCAATCGGACCAATGGGGGTTTCAAGTTCGATTGCCAGTCGGATTCGTTGGCGATATGGATCTTACATATATTCTGATCGATGACGGTAGGCAACTTGGTTTTCCAAGGACGGTCACGCTCTCCGTCCACGGCCCTGACTACGATCACAGTCCACCTGTATTTACATCCACTCCGGTGCGAAGCGGATTTGCAGGCATGGACTACGAATACATCGCTCACGCAGTCGAGCCGTACGGTCGGGCCATTACGTATTCGCTGGGTGACCACCCTGAAGGGATGGCCATCGATCCGATCAGCGGCCGAATCGCTTGGGAAATCCCAGGCGACGCGGAGGGCGGCATATTTATTTCGGTCATCGCTACCGACACGGACGGCGAGAGCGCAATACAGAACTACGAACTTGTCGTTGCTATGCACAATGATCCGCCGATTTTTGTGACGCATCCAGAAGTCGACGTCGAGGTAGAGCAGATCTATCGATACGACTTTGTTGCTGTTGATCCGGACGCAGACGCGTTGAGTTTTCGATTGCTTGATGGAAATGGCTGGGAGCTTATCGATACGGGAGAAGGTACCGGGACGCTGACCCGCCACGTTCACGCGAGCGATTTGTCGAATCCGCCGAGCGTTACGATTGAGGTCTCCGACAGTATCACGCAACCGGTCCGACAAACAGTTTTGCTCAACGTCCTTCCAGAAAGAGATAATCGCCCGCCGGTCATTACAAGTTTACCCAACATACGCTACGTACGACCTGGTTCAGAGGATCTGTCGTTGGGTGATGTCCGCGATACAGCGACTCAATCCGACCGCATTCTCCTCAATCTGAGCGCCGGGCAAATTGCGAATGCTCGCGTTGAAATTCGTTTAACTCGCGGTGCGCCCAAAGTGGATGTGATGCTCTTGCTAGACGACACTGGCAGTTTTGAGAGCCAAAACGAATTGCTTGCAAATGGTTTCTCAGAACTTATCAACCAACTCCAACAGTCTAGCCCGTCGACGGACTTTGGATTCGGAGTTTCGAGATTTGAGGATTTCAGATCTACCGATCCGAGAACGGGCGCAAGCAACAATGAAACGGGCACACCCTTTACTCTCAACCAACCAATTTTGGAAACTTCGTACCCGCGCTTTCAAGAGGTTATGCAATCGGCTGTTAGTCGTTCCGCTGTTGGATCGGGTGGCACCGATCTAGTCGAGTCCTTGATCGAAGCGCTTTATCAACTCGCAGGCGGGGGCGGCATCGACATCGATAACAACGGGTCGACCATCGACAATGGTGTTGCAGGATCGCTTTCAAGTCAAATTGCACCCTCTGGCCAGGATGTGCCCCGCGTACAATCAAGCAATTCGTTCGAGTTCGATTCAACGCTGCACGCGCGGTATCGCATGTTGCGAGTCTCCGATCAACCCAGATTGGAACTTGATCAACAGTACTCTGGCCTTTTAGATTCCTCGATGTCCGCTACGGCCTTCCGATACGACGGGCAAGAAAATGAATTATTGACGCTTCACTCCAATTTGGGCTGGATCGATGGAGCTCGGAGTGTGATCGACGGCGAGGAAGTAGACGCGGGGAATCGAATTATTTCGGTTTATGCGCCCGACGGGCACATCCTTCGCCCCGATGTGAACTCAGGGTTTACAAAACAATATCGACTTCCTAAGAATGCACAGTACGTTGTTGTCATCGATCAAGATCCTCTCAATGCATCGCGTCGCGCTCCGTTCCATGCGGCGATGGAAGCTGCCAATTTCAACGAAGCTGAGAACTCGGCCTATTTTGTAACTCCGTATCTCTTTACATTGACGGCCACATCGTCGTCCGCAATCCCCGATGCATCGCTCGCCAACCCTATCTTGATCGATTCCGACGCGACCATCGACGTTGGACCAATGGCAATTGACGGGACTCGGCTTTACACGTTGAACTTGGAAACAGCCACCACTCCTGTTCTGCGCGTCCTTGAGGGATCGATCGGATGGGAACTTCTATCGCATAACGGGGCATTGATTCGCTCTGGCAAGTTGGACGAGACGATCCTCACGCCCACGCAGCGAATACCGTCGTCGACGGGCTTTGGACAGGTCGTGGCACGCTACTCACAGCCTGGCGACGGTCCCCTGCCAGCCGGCCAGTATTATCTACGCATTCGCTCAACCAGTGATCAACCTGCGGTTCGCTTTCGCATCATGGACCCACAGCGATCGGCGGACGCTGTGGGGATTGGCCAAATCGTTCAGCGCAGGTTTGATGCCGATTGGTCAAACTACTTCGCTAAGTTTCGCGGTATTGCGGGGGATGTTATCAAGTTCGACTTAACCGCCGCCCAGTCGACACCGCGATTGCTCGTATTGTCACCGGACGGTACCGTGCTGGTGGATAGCAGGACATACCAGGGCAACTTGAATTCGATTTCAAGCAGGCTTCCACTGGATGGCATCTACTTGGTCGGAATCAGCGTCGATAACCTTGTCGCGGGGCAAACCGCTGAATTCTCATTTCGGACAACGCGGACAGATCACTTGGTGACTCCCGTTTGGGATACTCGCCCGCTGACTCTCGGGCTCCCATACGAGTCCACAATTTCCGACTTGAGATCGGACAACTTTGCAGTTCGCGCGAGTTCTGGGGATCAATTCTATTTCGACGGACAGCAATCCGATGCACGCGTTCGAGTAGATTACTTTAAGCAGGATGGGACCGTCGCCTTTTCTCTGCTCAACTCGGAAATGAACCGGATGTTGGCCGTCAGTGAGTTCGCTGAAACACAGCTTCTCCAATTCGAACCCATCGATTTGATTGCGGATGTTCCAGCAAACCGGATAGGCGGAGGAGGATTCCGTCCAGGCGCCCTGCCTATCATCATCGCGACAGCCGACTCGGGCAGTCGTTACGCTGTGGAACTCGATGAGTCGGGTTGTGTGAATACGGTCGTCGACGGGGTCGCAGGTGTTACGGGTGACCTCCGAACGATCGTTGGCAACACATTTCGAGCGGCTGAGCCCGACACATGCCATGCGTTCGATAGTGACTACATTTGGGTCGACGGAAGTACGCTTGTTCCACCCATTGCTTCGATCGCAACGGTTCAGGATGCTGTCTCCAAGCTGGTCGAGATAGGCGCGGTTGTTGTCGGGTTAGGTACAAGCACGGTTGCCGATTTCGACGGAAATCGGCTTACGCCAGGCAGTATGCTGGAGGAGCTTGCGCGGCTAACCGGCGGCGTCAACTCGAGCCCCAATCCCTTGCCAAACAACATCCCAGGGGATCCGATTGCACCAGGGGATCCCTTCTACATTTCCTTGCTGGGATCGGACGCTATCGAGTCAACCGGCATGGCGATTCAGGGGCTTCTCAGTGCCCTCGCGTTTGATTTGGACGTTGTTTTGCGTAACGCATCCGATCTCGCATCGGTGACGTCGGCAACTCGCATCAATGTATCTCCATCGCAATCAGGATTTGCCGACTTACAAATCACTGGGGACGGTGGCTCGCATCTATTCTACTTGGAGTTCTTACGGCACGGTACCAACGTTGTCTTAGGGCGAATGCCAATCAGCATCAATCAATACTATGGATATGATGTCGAAGCCTACGACCCAGACGGTGACACACTCGTCTATTCACTAGTAGGTGAGACTCACGGCGCAGCTATCAACTCAGCAACTGGCGAAATTTCATGGTTACCAGAGGATGAAAGCAACTACGCGTTCACCGTCCAAGTTGTCGATGGGCGTGGTGGCGTCGCAATTCAATCATGGAACGTTGATGTCGCCGCCCTCAATCAAAACAATCAACCTCCCACGTTCATCCACATCCCGGACCAACGCGCCGAAATAGGGCGTGAATATCAGCTAAACATCGAGGCGTCGGACCCCAACAACGACTCGCTACGCTTTCAACTGGTTGACTCGACTACCAACCCGATTCCGCAAGGGGTAAGTATTCAGCCCAACACCGGCACATTGCGTTGGACTCCGTCAACATTGCAGATCGGACCGCATGTGATCACGGTGTTGGTCTCGGACGGGCGTGGAGGTGAAGCAATACAAACGTTCACCATCCTCGTCGAGCGAGCAACTTCATTTCAAAACCGGCGCCCGGAGTTTTCGTCCGTTCCGATCGAGATTGCGATCACCGACAGTATCTATCGCTACGAATTGCGAGGCCGGGATCTCGACGGCGATCGATTGCAGTTCCGGATGCTCAACGGCCCCAATGGGATGGCATTGGATCCCGCGACCAATGTGGTTGCATGGGCTCCGAAAACATCCGACGTAGGGGTTCACCCGGTCAGCATTCTGCTATCGGACGGGCAAGGTGGCGTGGTGGCTCAAAACTTTCAGTTGCGAGTCTCCAAGCCCAACGAACCGCCTACCTTTCAATCTCAAGCGAACGAATACGCAAAGATCGGCGAACTGTGGTCTTATACTCCCAAGGTGAGCGATCCTAACGGTGATCCAATCTCGCTGAGACTAATCGAGTCTCCTGCGGGTATGTTTCTGAACGGAAACATCATCCTTTGGACTCCGACATTGCTCGGCCTTGCAAGCGCTGTGGTTGAGGCCCGCGATGGTCGTGGCGGTGTGGCAAGTCAACGGTTTACCGTCGAAGTGGTCACCGAACTGCCGGCGCCCAACAATCCGCCCGTCGTAACAACGCGCCCGACCGGGCCTGCGTACATCGGCCAGTTGTGGACTTATGACATCTCAGCCATTGACAGTGAAAACCAACCGATCCAATTCCAGCTCAAAGACCCACCCTCGGGCATGCGAATACTGCCGGGCGGACCAGGACACGCGAGAATCACCTGGGTTCCTGCCTCGCTTTCAGGCAACTATTGGATCGATGTTTGGGTAAGTGACGACCCGCAATCCAAACACGGGTCCAGTCACGCATTTACTTTGCCCGTAAGCCAAGTCAATCAGTCGCCCGTCGTTCGATCCATTCCATATGATGCGCGCGTGGGATCGACATGGTCCTACGCGCTCGATGCAGCCGACCCGGATGGTGATACCCTTACCTACCGCCTCGATATCCAACAGCCTGGGATGACTATCGATTCCAGTGGTGTCGTCCGCTGGACTCCCACGCTCGCCGACACGGTGCGATTTCCTCCAGGTCGGAACGGCAACCCTATCGTCAAGATTCGAGTTGACGATGGGCATGGTGGTGTTACGTACGACGAGATTTTCGCCGCTGTATTGCCTGCAGTCGATGATGGCCAGCACGCATTCATCGACAACAACCCAACGGGCCCAATCTATATCAATCATCTTTGGACCCATCAACTGGTCGGGATCGACCCGAACGGTGCGTCGAACTCAATTGCGTACAGCTTTAAACACCTGCTGTTCCAAGGCCAACCGATTCCAGACCAGGGCGCAATTACGGTTTCACCCACCGGCTTGTTGACCGTCAATGCAGCTTTGCTTACCGGCTTGACCCTCAATGATCCAAACTATGAAATCGTGGTAAAGCTAACCGACGAAGAACAAGTTGTTCGCGAATACCCAGTGCAAGCTCGCTTTCGAATCAAACAGGATTGGCCGAGGATCACCAACAAACCATCTGGTGAACTGAATGCTGGTCAATCGTGGAGCTTTACTCCACAAATTAGCTATTCGGGTACTAACTCCATCGCAATTTCACTCTCGAATGCTTCGGTTGGCAGTATGTCTGGCAACATCGTTCAATTCACTCCTCCGGCCGACTCGGCTGGTCAGGCTTATCCTCTCGTGATCCAAGTCACAGAAACCGCTGCCAATGGAAATGGAACTCCTGTGGTGGTCCAGCAAGCAAGCACCCTCGTGGTGACCGAGCATCCGCCAGGACATCCCCGAATCACTTCGCATCCTCCCACGTCCATTGCATTAGCGGAAAATGCGATCTATTCCTACTCGGTTTTATCACCTGATCCAGGCCTTTCGTATCGACTCTCGACTGGTCCTGAGGGAATGACCGTCGACTCGAATGGTTTGGTCCTTTGGAAACCCATGAAGTTTGGAAATTTCCCGGTCGTGCTCGAGGTAACGAATGCTCTTCAACAAACGACACAACAACGGTTCTCCGTTTCCGCAATTAAACCTTATCTCCTCAACGAACCACCCGAATTTTCGTCAACTCCGACGGGTCCAGCCGCCCGCGATGCGGATTACCTATACCAAGTCAGAGCCTCCGATCCCAACAACGATACGATCGAATACTCCGTGACGGGACCGTCGTGGCTTTCGATCCACGCTTCTACGGGAGTCCTCAGCGGTAAACCTACGACTGCGGGGCAATACCCGATCGTGGTCGTTGCTCGCGAGGTGAAATCGGACGATGCTCTCGAACTCGAAACCTCCCAAGAGTTTGTTTTGACCGTCCTTAACAATGCGCCACCTCAAATAACGAGTAGCATTCCATCCTTGGTGGATCGTCGATTTGTGATCGGCTCAACAACATTCAACTATCAAGTGCTTGCAACAGATCCTAATCTCGAGGACAACGGCAAATTGAGATTCTCGTTGGTCAATCCACCGCTCGGTGCGAGCATAGATCCCGTGTCTGGATTACTCACGTACACAACCACCAATCTCGGTCAGCGCGGCAAGCACTCACTGACGGTTCAGGTTATCGATGCGAGCAGCGCCGTCGACACTCAATCATTCACAGTGCAAGCGCTTGCTGCAACCAACGCGGCACCGTCGTTCTCTTCGTCCGTGCGAGCGTCGTTGCCTGAAGGGCTCTTGTATAGCCTGGAGTTGGTGGCCACAGACCTTGATGGCGACGATGTTGCATTCGCTCTCGAGCCGATCGACATCAATGGAGTCCTCGTTCCGCCTCCTGCCAGTATGCGATTGGAAAATGGTCGCGTGATTGTCTGGACACCGCCCCGACTCCCTGCAGGTCAAAACGAAGCGATCGTGTATGTGGGGTTCAAGGCGACCTCCGAAAGAGATGGGCTGGTGACGATTCAGAAGAACACAGTCACCATCACGAAGAATTTCAGGAATTCGGCCCCAGTCATTTTGCCAGTACCCGCCCCATATCCCGCAGCCACTGTGGGCTATACCTACCGCTATCATGCAATCGTGAGCGATGCCGACAACGACGCAGTCGAGTGGAAACTTGACAAAGCCCCGCAGGGCATGACGGTCAATCCAAGGACCGGACAAGTGAGTTGGGCACCGACCATTTCGGACCTTGGCAGGCATGCCGTGACCTTGACCGCATCCGATCCATTCGGCGGGTCCGATTCGGTTTCGATCGAAATGATCGTTCGTGGGATCAACCTCGCACCCGTTATCCTGTCCACTCCGGGGGCATACGCACCCATTGGACAGACGTATCAATACCAAGTTCACGCGACCGATCCCGATCAACCGGAATCCGAAACGTCGTTCTCGCTAATCGGTGGCTTGGCCGGTATGGAAATCAATGCCAATGGGCTCATGAGTTGGAGTGTTCCGCAGACCTTAACACATGGCACACCGTACGACTTTGCGATTCGGGCAATCGATTCGCGAAATGCGATGGTCGAACAGGCCGTGGCCCTCACAGTCTACAACCCTGGAATCAATACACCGCCAACCATTACCACAGGGCTTCCTCGCTACTGGATCGTCGGCGATAGCACGCCGCGCACCATCATCGCCAGCGATTCCGCAGTCGGTCAAAACATGCTCTCGTATTCGCTGTCAAACGCCCCGTCGGGAATGACCTTTGACGACGCAACGCACCAAGTCCGATGGACGCCCACCGAATCTCAAATCGGCTTTCATACCGTCTCGTTGGTGGTTTTTGATGGCGAATTTTATGTTCGCGACACGCAACGGATTCAAGTCCGAACCAATGCTGTGCCCGTTGTGAATGACATACCGAACCAAGTCTTGACCAAGGGGCAAACGCTTCGAATCGAAACGCGCGCGACCGACGCCGATCAGGACGCTCTTACCTTTTCAGTTGTGATGGCCGATGGATCATCGCTCCCGGCAGGTCTCTCTGCGGATCCGCAGGATGGAGTCGTCGCCTGGGATACTGCAGCCTCGGGCGCGCTCGGGACATATACGTTGAGCGTTCGCGCGTCCGAT
>JBEBHM010000244.1:0-11059 GCA_040080875.1 Pirellula sp. | reverse complement strand
CAAGGAACAGCTTCGCAATCTTCAGGCGTCGGTGCCACGTTGGATTCAATACCAAGGTGAGAGCCTCGACTATCTGAAGTCGCTCGGTTTCAATGCCATTATCACCAATCAGCCCAACGACCCATTGGTTGTCGAACAAGCCATCCGGGCACGCATGGGAGTCATCGCCCCGCCGCCCGACTTGGTTCCCACGCAAGCCCTTTCGGATAACTATCGGCATGTTCAAGGTTGGCTTCTCGGAATGGCTCTCGATCAATCGCATCTGGACCAAACTCGATCGCGAGTGTCCAAGCTGACGCGATTTCCTCAGTCGCTGGCACGTCCAACAATCGGCGAAGCCATGGAAATGTATGGATCATACAGTCGGCTCAGCGATTGGCTGGCAGTTCCATCGCCGTTAGCTACGCGGGTCCGCTCGTCGCAAGAATCTCGCCAATTGATGCAAACCGATTTGCGACCGATGGCTGGACGATCGATGCCATTGACCTCCATTGTCACGCAGATGCCCAATGAATGGCTTGCGCAGAAAGCGATGGCCTACCAGGCGATCAGCGGTGAAACAACCGACACAGCTGACTACGACCTGCTGCAAACCCGACTGCAAGTCTACCGCAGCATGATGCAAGGAACTCGAGGGTGGATCTTTCGATCTGGAACACCTTTGGATTCGGGTGATCTTACTTCGATAGCACGCAGCCAAGGATACACGGGGATCAACCGAGAGATCGAGTTGTTCATGCCATGGATCCGTGCCGGTCAATCCAGTTGGCGTCCCATCCAAGTGGATTCGAAAGATCACACTGCCTCGATATTAGAGACTCCCAACAGCCAACTTGCGATCATCATGGCTTCTGGACCCATGGATCAGATTTGCTCCGTCGCCCCGGCGTCGGAGCAAATCAAAGTGACGCTGCCATTGGCTGGTCAGGTGCGTAGTACGTTTCGAATTACGCACGGAGCACTGGAACGACTTCAGCCACAGCAAACACTCAATGGAATGGTGGTTGTTATCGAGCGACCGGGGTTGATCGAACAAATCGTGAGCGTCGTGGATCCTAAACCACATGCATATTTACAGGAACAGCTGGCAAGATTGGCGCCCTATCTTGTCGAGTCTCGGCTCGAAATGACTCAGCAAGTTCTAGAGATAGCGCAAAAGACGTTGGTGGCTCAGCGCGTTCCAACAGGAGACAATCGCTGGGAGGAAATTGATCGAGCGAAGGAGTTGTACCGAATCGCTACCCATCAACTTGCGAAATCCAATATCCCCGTGGCGCTCAAGTCTTGTGATCAAGCACTGCTGGTCTCGCAACGCGTGGTACGCAATGCTTGGCAAGAAGCCATCGCTCAGTTCAATGCTTTTCAGAGCAGCCCTCTCGTTGCGTCGCCGCTCTCGTTGCCCCTCCACTTCGAATTCAATCGACTCTTGGCCGGTCGCAGGATGCAAACCATCGAAGTACCGGAAACTCCCTGGCGAGACACCGAATCCTTTTATCAGAGTCGATGGAAAGTCGACCGCCGACTTGCGGAAACCGTGCAAAGCGACTGCATTGTGAGCGGTGTTGGTCCAGATGGGCAGCCAGCTTTGGTACTGTCGACTCGCTCCCTCAACGACCAGCCGATCGCCTCTGGATACGCCGGGACTGCCATGCGAGTTTCGTCGCCCCCTATCCATGCACCGTTAGGCTCAATGATTCATATCCAAGGACTGGTTCGAATTGAATCTCCGCCGGGGGAAACGCAGAGTGGACTTCTTGTTGGCGATAACATGGGAGGTGAATCGCTTGGACAGCTGATTTCATCGGTCGACCCGTCGGAGTATGAATGGAGACGATTCGGACTGACGCGATTTGTAACCCATTCCGAGGGAGTGAAATTGCACTTCGAAACACGGGGCCAAATGAAGGCTTCGATCTCTAGCCTCAAGGCCGAAACAATCTTCCCATCGCCGAGGCCGAACCTGCCCATCCGATCCATCGAAGAGAACGAAGCGGCACTCGCATCGCCCAACTCCATCCCAATCGGCACCAACAACTCGCGAGTGATCAGCCAGCCGAACTAAAGTTCGAATGCGTGCCGTCTCGAGTAGAGTTGGAAATACGAGTTACGGCAATTCTCTTGAGCAAACTCCGCAACTCCAGCGATTCGACAACTGAGCAAGGACTACCATGTGGCGAACCATTACATAAATCCCAAAGATTTCGTTAGCCTATTTGGTTTTTGATGTTTCTGAATCGACGTACGGAATCCTCTAAGAACTGCTGCAGGGAGGCTATCGCTGACATGTCGGCGTACGCTCTATTTTTCTGAGCTAAGATTTTTTCTTGAATCCGTTGTCTCCAGGTTGAATCAGTACCCAGTTGGCATGCGAGCTGGACGTAATGTTCTTCGGATAGTGCTATCGTTTCTGAAACGTCGATCATTCTCAATATCGCTTGAGCATGGCGACCACGCATATATTTTCCCGGCAAAGTCACAACGGGGATCCCAAAGTGGATAGCCTCCATGACGGTGTTCATTCCATTCCAGTCTAAAGGATCGAGAAATACTTGAGAATGGGCGAGCAACCCATTGAAATCGGCACTTGAAAGTCTTGGCAGAATGACGCAGTGATTTTTCCAATCGATCCCGTGATTGCGAAAGACCAAGTCCAGGCGTTTGGCAAACGTTTGCGTTACGTGATCGGAACGATGTTTGATGAACAGGAACACCGCGTTTGGAACCTGTTGTGCGATGCGAGGAAAGACAGAATCGTAACACGGCAGGTATTTGTATAGTGTCTGGCAACAGCAATACACCATCGCTTGAGCCCCCACGCCAAATGCTTCTCGCGTGAGGTTTGTTGTCGGGTGCGAAGCAGGCGAGTAATGGATTCCCAAGTTGGTGAGCTTCACCAGTTCTTCCGAATAGTGTGCAGCGGAGTCTATGGGCTCCATCAAGTCGCTGGACAGATAGTAATCCATGGTTTCACAGCCAGATGTAACAGGATGCCCAACTCCATTGCATTGAATTGGAGCCAATCTCAAGCAAGCTAGTTTTGCGATGAGTGTATCCATCCCAAGCCCTGGGTTGACTAAGACGTGCAATCGATCGCGAAGAATTCGATCGGCCCATTCTTCGATGCTCGATAGCCCTTGCACAAAATGATCGCAACTATGTTTTGCCCGCAATGTGCAGCTATCGACCTCCGCAGATGTGCAATAACAAGTAACGTGGAAACGCTTTCGATCTAAGTTTTCAACCCATCCTTGAAGAGGCATTTTCCAATTGGAATGCTCTCTAAAAAAAGCAGACAGGACACCGATACGAAGCCTGCCATCCTCTGAATCTTCAGGCATTTCAAGCTCCTTGCAGTAATGCGGGTAGCGGGTTGCCATTAACGAGCAAATCAATTGTCCGTAGACTTCCTGGAGCTTCCGGTCATCGCAGGCTTGATACGCAAGATTGTAGGTTTGATTGATACCAATGACGTTCGCAGCTTCTCTTCGCTGGTCCAAGGATGCAATTGAATAGAAATCGGCAAGCGACCTTAGGCTCGCAGCGTATCCTTCCCGCCAAAACGCGATCTCGGATTGCGAAGTGTAGATCATAGGTATATGAGCCATGGTTCGAGCGAATCGAGCTCGGTGAAAATCCGAGTTCAATTTCAAGCACTGATCGAATGCACCGATGGCATGTTCGGGCATGCCGCTCCAAACATAGGATGTACCTAAACTGTAATGAGCCCATTGATCGGCGGGCGCGAGTCTGCATGCGGATTCGAGAAGCGGGATCGACTCTGTGTACTTCCGCTGTTGGAAGTACAAAAGCCCTAAGAATCTATATGGCTGAGCATGATTCGGGTATAGTGAGATCACCTCCTTGTAGATCCGTTCCGCAGAGGCAAAATCTCCCTTGCGTTGGATCGCTAACGCTTGATCGACTAACTGAACGAACAGATCTTCCATAATTCAATTGCCTCATCCGGCAAACCATGAACACGCCAGTGGGATTTGGAAACGAAGAAGCGTATCATACTATTCCTACCCACGCCCACTTTTGACCTCTCAGGGACTACCGATCTCACATGAACCGACTCATAAGACTGATAATCTGCACGACCGTTTTGCATTTCCTATTGTTCATGTCGCAGTTGTCTGCGGACGAGCCGCGATCATTGGATTTGCCGCTATGGGAAAATGGTGCGCCCGGCGCGCTCGGTACGGAAGCCAAAGATATTCCCATGGCGCTGGTAAAGTTGCCCAAAAGCGATGCTCCTACCTCCGCGCTGATCATTCTTCCGGGTGGCGGATACGGACATCTGGCGATGGGACATGAGGGGAACGACATCGCCGATTGGGCCAATCGCATGGGGATGGCTGCGATCATCTGCGACTACCGGCACAAAGGCAAGGGTTATCGCCACCCGGCCCCTCTGCAAGACGCACAGCGAGCCATTCGCATGTCTCGAGCCAAGGCAAAGGAATGGAATATTGATCCCAAACGCGTCGGTGTGATTGGCTTTTCGGCAGGAGGGCACTTGGCTTCCACGACGTTGACAAAATTTGATACGGGTGACGAATCGAGTCCTGACACGATTGCCAAACAATCATCGCGCCCGGACTTCGGAATCCTGGCCTATCCAGTCATCGTGTTCGGTCACGCTGCCTCGCACAAAGGGAGTGAACGCAACTTGCTCGGCGACTCGCCCGATCCGAAACTGGTGGAGTCTTTTAGCGGTGAAAAAAACGTGTCCAAAGAGACCCCTCCCACTTTCTTGTTCCATACTATGGAGGACAAAGGCGTCCCACCTGAAAACTCGATTGCATTCTATTCAGCCATGATTCGCAATGGAGTCCCCGGCGAGCTTCATATATTTGAAAAGGGGCGACATGGCATAGGGCTTGGCAAGGACGTGGCCGTCACATCGGAATGGTCCAAAGCGTGTGAACGTTGGCTGGAGGCACGAGGAATCGCCAAGGTGCCTACTCATTAGCGTGAATTCCCGGCCTACGACGATCAGCAAATTGACTTCGACGGCGCCCGCAGCGATTGCCGTTCTTGAAGTGGAGGGCCCCTCCGCGATGTCGATCGTACAACGCTTTTGGCGCCCGATTCAGGGAAGCAGTCAACTCAAGCTTAACCGCATTCGATTTGGACATAGCCATGGCGAACCATCACAATATGGCGAGTCGATCGTCGTTTGCCAAACTGGCGTCGACCGTGTCGAAATTCACTGTCACGGCGGGGCGTTGGCTGCGTCGCAGTTGATTTCGCAACTGGTTCAGTTCAGTGCAACGGTCGCGAGCATCGATGAAAAGCTCCGAGCCGATTGCAATGACGAGATAGAGTTCGAAGCTCGGCAAGATCTGATCAAAGCGGTGACGTTGCGTTCAACCTGTATTCTTCTCGACCAGCTTCGAGGCGCTCTTCGATGCGAATTTGAACAGATCGACGAATGGGTGCGTTCCAACAGGACCAAAGAAGCCATTGCACGCCTCCTCTCGCTGAAGGAGAGGTATGACTACGGACGACACGTAATCGATCCCTGGCGAGTCGTTCTTGCCGGCCCCCCAAACGCAGGCAAAAGCAGTTTGCTCAACAGGCTCTTGGGATACTCACGAGCTATCGTGCATGAGCATGCGGGTACCACACGCGATGTGTTGACCGAGTGCTCCAGCGTTGACGGCTGGCCAATTGAATTGGTGGACGGAGCCGGGGTTAGATCCCGAGATCAAGCCATGGATCGCATCGAAGCCACTGGCATCGATCGAACGCTTGAAGCGATCGATCGCGCAGATTGTGTTCTGCTATTGATCGATGTGACATCCGGTTGGACTGAAACTCATCGAGATATCATGAAACGCTCCGTTGGCAGGACCATTCTTGTTTTCACCAAATGCGATATGGTCGCAAACGAAATTGACTCGCTAGAAGATTGCCTGAGCAAAGTTGACTGGAACGGGCGGAAAACTGAGTCGCTGGCGATCGCGAGAACGAGTTCTCTCACAGGGGCTGGGGTTGAGGAGCTGATGGATACCATGGCGGCAACGCTTGTGCCCGGCGAACTCGCTCCTGGGCAAGGCGTCCCTTTTCGGCCGCGGCATCTCGCATGGATCAATGATCGACTGAGTCAACTCTCCGGCTAATCGCTGCCAAACAGCATGCTCACCGCTTGCTTGAGCCTTGGTAGATCCGTAGAGATAAACAAAGCGGCCATTCCAAAGAGTGCAAAACTAGTGATCAACCAAATCACCCCATTTCGATGTTGATTGGTCCGCATGGAAGATGTTTTCTTTACCAGCATGCGTTCCAATTCGAACCATCCGTTCAGCTGCTGCTTATTGCCGGTGGATTGGATTTGTGAGACCGAAGCACGGCCTGCTTGTTCGATATGGGCTCGTATCCCCAAAATCGGAATTTCTAACATGTCGCCGAGCCAATCGGACTGAAGCTGTTGTTCCTCGAGGATTTGGCAAACTGCTTTCTTGAGATCGTCTGCATCCAATCCGTACACAATGATTTTGGGAGGCAAGTTAAGTGCAATTAACAGCACTACGAAAAAGTATAAAGCCAACAATACAAACCAGACCCACCCCCCTAAGAGCGAGTAAGCCGCACGCGGGAAAAACAGTTCGATCGGACCAATGGCTATGAGGCCGACCATTGCCATTCCCAACAACAAAAAATCCATTGCCCCATTCAGGACTGTTGGTGAGGCCCTCAGTCGAAGCAAGCCTAGGACGTTGGTATAGGCTGCCAAAGGCAATAATGCGGTTGCAAAACGGAGCAGATCAAACATGGACAGGTTTATTGGCGAGCGCGGCTCGCATGGCTTGCAAGACTCGGGTCTGGGTTTCGCTAAACTCGGCTTCCACAAATGCACCGGCTGCCGCGCGGTGCCCTCCTCCGCCAAACTGTCGAGCCAACTCGTTGCAATCGACGTGGCAACGCGATCGAAAACTTATTTTGAATCCACCCTTTAGTTGCTCGATCATGATGAACGCGACTTGCGTACCATCGATAGCCAAGGCCAGATTGATTGCGTCCTCGGTGTCGCTCGGCAATGCTCCCGTTTCGGTAAAATCTTCTTTGCGGACGAAAGTATGGATCAGACGACCATTCTCTTCGGTTTGGACGCGAGAGAGGATTCGACCTCTCAGTCTCACGCGACCGGCAGTATCACGTTCGTAGAGATCTCCGTAGATTGCCGAAGGGGATGCGCCACAATCGACCAAATCGGCGATCACGCGATATGTCGCACTCGTGGTCGAGCCAAAACGAAACCACCCTGTGTCCGTTGCAATCGCCGCATAGAGCGAAGTGGCCATCGGCTTGGTGATTTTGACTCCAGCATGTTTTGCCAAGAGGGCAACCAAATGTCCTGTCGCTTCCGCATTGGTGTCTTTGAAAAAATGAGCTCCCAAGTCATCCTCGCCAACGTGATGGTCGATGACGATTTTTGTGCCGCTCCAACGTCGCAGGACGTCCGCCATCGGCCCAAGCTGAGCCCAAGCGCTGGTGTCCAAAATGATCAAACAATCCCCTGAAACTTCGTCTGCCTGTATGTTTTCGTTGACGACTCGAATCGATTGCGATGGATCCAAAAAAGACAGAATGGGAGGAGTGGGGTGTCCGTTGACGATGGTATACTGCTTGCCCAGGGCTTGCAAAATCCCTGCCATGCCGAGCTCACTTCCCAATGCATCGCAATCTGGTCGAATATGGCTGGTGAGGATAAATCGCTCATGTTTTCGAATGATCGAAATCAAGCCTTTCCAATCTAAATTCATTTAACAGACATTTCGTTCGAGAGTTTTCATCCTAGTGCGTCTTCACGACTAACAATTGAGGTAGTGGAGGTTGTTAAACCTACCAGATCGCAAAGATCTTTAACAAGATCCACTACCTTCAACCCCTAAATAAGGATTGAAGACGCGATGGGACGTCAATCGCGATCAATATTGGAAAAAGATTATAGCGACGAATGTCGACTTGCGCATGCGGCCTAGACGCCGGAAGCAACGGAATCGATGGATTTGGCGTTGGGGCGACTTCACCTCAGTTATACTCTTGCCATGATCGATTCTCCGACTGTTCCACACGTAGAGCCATTGCCAGATTGGCTTAACGCATCGGTCGCATTTCAGCGATTGAGAGGCCTGCCGTACTGTTGCTGGCTGGATAGCGCTTTGGTTGGCGATCTGCAAAGCCGATTCAGTTTTTTGGCTGCAGACCCTATCGATGTACTATGCGTCGAACGAGTTACCGCAGATCCCTTGGCCAAGCTGGAACGATGGATGCACACGTTTCAATCGGTATCCGTGCCCGGGCTCCCGCCGTTTCAGGGTGGTGTCGGTGGATTCTTGGGATACGAACTTGGACGCTGCTTTGAACGAGTTCCTTCCGCCAAGCACAACGAATTTGGTTTGCCCTTATCAACGTTAGCATTGTATGACGTGGTCTTGGCATGGGATCATCAAAGCTCTAACGGGTGGATTATTTCGCAAGGGTTTCCTGAGTCAACATCGGCTACGGCACGACTCGATCGAGCCAAAAATCGCTCCAAATACTTCCAAGCGCTATTGGGCTGCGAGGGCTCCAACGCATCGTCGTTCTCGGACGCTCCGGTCGCTCACAACGTTCATGCGATGGCGCATGGACTGACAGCACCTCAATTCGAGACTCGCCTCGGTGGCGGATGGTTAGGGAATTTTGACAGCGTCGGGTTTCGCGAAGCGGTGATGCGGGCCCGCGAATACATCTTTGCAGGGGACATTTTTCAGGTCAATTTAGCTCAGCGACTCCTTTGCCCTGCAAGATGCAACTCCCGAAATCTCTATCAAAAACTGCGACAGGTCAATGCAGCTCCTTTCGCCGGTTACTTCGACATCGGGCCGGCGCAAATCATCAGCGCATCCCCCGAACGATTTCTGCAGGTTCAGGACCGATGGATCGAAACGAGGCCCATCAAGGGGACTCGACGACGATCGCACGACGCATTGTTGGATCTGGCTACAGCTCAGGAGCTAGTCAGTAGCCCAAAGGACCGTTCCGAAAATATCATGATCGTCGACCTATTGCGCAACGATCTTTCTCGCGTTAGCAAGCCCGATTCGTTGCGAGTGACGCAGCTGTGCAACGTGGAAGCATTTCCCTATGTGCTTCACCTCGTGAGCACGATTCGCTCGCAGCTTCGATCGGATGCCGGCCAAGCCGAAGTGGTGGCGGCTCTGTTTCCAGGCGGTAGCATCACTGGCGCACCCAAGATTCGGGCTATGGAGATTATTGCGGAACTTGAACCGACGGTTCGTGGTCCTTATTGCGGTTCGTTGGGATATTTTAGTTGTGACGGCAATATGGACTGGAACATACTGATTCGAACGCTCACCGCCTCACGTGGCTGGTGGCAGTTTCAAGTCGGTGGCGGTATCGTCGCGGATAGTGTGCCGGAACAAGAAGAAGAGGAAACCTGGACCAAGGCTGCCGGACTCGTCGCGGCAATTAATGCTTCGCTTGTACTTCCTTACAGCTAAATCTTCGTTTTCGCGAATGCTGGAGCCTGCTGCGGCGGAGTTGCGGAGCCTGCTGCGGCGGAGTTGCGGAGCAACTCCGCTACGGGATCTACTTGCCGCCGATGGCTTTGACCAGGATGCTTATCAAGCCGGTGGTGTAATTGTTTTGGCCGTCCCAAGCCCACATGTTTCGCATGAGGTCGGTGACGATCAAACCGCTCAGCCCCATCATCAAGAGGATGCCGAGCAAACCGGCGATCTCCCAGGTGCTATAGGGAGTTTCAGGAATGCCACGCATAGCAGCACCAGCACCTGCGGCGCCACCCACGAGAGCGGCCTCGTCCCCGAATCCACCGTCTCCAAAACCTTCTTGAATGGGATCGAACTCTCCGCCAACGCCCTGCGCTGATCCGAACTCCGTCGAGTCTTCCAGTTCAATCACTTGAGAACCGCTGTCGTCGTCTACTTCGATGCCGCCACTGGATGGAGTCAATTGAAACTCTTCACCCTGTTGGAAATCGATGAGGGCACCGCTACCAAGCCCGCTTGCTCCGGAAACCGAACCTCCGGAGCCGGAACCGGAACCCGAGCCTTCGGCCCCCAGATCTAATCCCGAAATACCAGTACCGGCCAAATCGAGCGGCTCATCCTCCAATGACAATCCGCTATCCGAAGGGCTCATCAAATTGATTCCGCTTTCAGACCCCAAACCAACTCCCGAGTCCGAACCGAGAACGAGATCGTCTTCGTCATCTTTTGCCAAATCGAGATCTCCGCCCAGCCCCAAGCTACCGCTGCTGCCTACGCCCGAACCGGAACCTGAAAGAATGCCCGAGTCCTTGCCCATGAGGTTGACTCCACTGTCGCTAGCGCCGCCCGCTACGAGCTTAAGGTCGCTCCCGAGTTCGACTTCACTACCCGATCCGCTACCCGATCCGGTTCCGTCAGATTGAATCTTGGAATCGGACAATGCGGAGGAATCCGATGCCCCTTTGCCAGACGCTGTCTTGTTGACCAATCGAAGCCCGCTACCGCTCTTGGGGTCCGGGACCAAGGCGACATCGCTGCCCGAATGACTTCCGTCGTTGGACTTCTTGGACTCACTGCCGAGTCCAACATCGCTAGAACTGGCTTTTCCGATGGTTGAACCGCTTTTGCTCCCCGATGGTCCCACTTGGCGCTCGGAGATCAAGATCGATGAACCGCCCGCTTCTTCGTCTAGAGCGTCACCACCGAGTTCGGCTTGAACTCTTTCAATTTCGTCAGACTTGAATTTCCATGATGTTCCATCTCGATAACCAAAGATCTCACCTCGCGAACGCATTTCAACGAGTTCGTCAGGAGAAATTCCGAGGATCTTTGCGGCTTCATCGAGCGATACGTAACTTGCCATGCCGGTCGTCACTTCGAAGAGGAACTTACGAGGTAAAATGATCTACTACAGTAGTCTACACAGGCAACCATTTCCAGTCACGGAAAATCGTTCCCAGGTTGAAAATCGCCAGGGTTTTTGCCTTGGAGGCCCTAAACCGCCGCCGATTTTCCTATGCAATGCACCTCAAACC
>JBEBHM010000243.1:0-11061 GCA_040080875.1 Pirellula sp. | reverse complement strand
CCCCCTGTATGGTAACTGCTTGCGGAGGAAAGTCCCCAGTTGTCACCCCAGTTGTCATTCATGCAGCTTGGACTATTCGGTGGCAATACAGTTTGGAAACCAATAAATGGCCCGAGACCGGTATGCCATAAGCTACCGTGAGGTCTTTGGTCTTGGATGTCCGTTCCACCAGCGCTGCGTGGTACAAAGTTGGACAAGTACCTGCCACCAGCTGCGGTCGCCAAACAGGAGGATGGATTCAAGTTGAGACCAGGTCTGTTCGCAATGCCTAGCCCCTTCACGTTTCTCGAATCGACGGCGTTTGCCTTCTCTCCGATGACGATCGTATTACTGGTTCCGTCGGTCAAGTCACCGATCTTTAAAAAGCGATTGTAGGTAAAGCAACCGCGAAACGACGATGCAAGCGGAGTTGTTGATGTATTGGTAAATCCAAGCCCATGCGAATTGAGGATTGTGTCACCAAGGCACAACGGATAATTTTGGCGACCCAGTGCAAGAGCATTATAAGCGATTCCTTCTGGAGCCGATGGGCACATGAACACAGTCAATTTCATCTGCCAAGGTGGGTAATAGAAAAAGTCGCGGGGCGGACCAAAGGGAAGCGATGGCGGGTTGGCACCGATGGCAGGCCAAGGTTGACTAATTTGGTTAAACAAAGCCGTTTGCTCGACGTACGGTAGCAGAGCTACGTACCCGTTGATTGACTGTTCATTACCTCGAGGGTTCGTATTTCGATTACCAGGGAAATTCGAAGGACCTTTCAACCATGGAAATCGTTGGAAGGTGCTTTCATACGTATGCATAGCCAATCCCAACTGTTTGGAATTGTTAGAGCATTGCATCCGACGAGCCGCCTCTCGGGCCGCTTGGACAGCTGGCAACAATAGCCCCACCAGAATTCCAATGATGGCAATAACCACAAGCAACTCTACCAGGGTAAAACCTTTCCACCGCGACATTCGCATCATCATTCAAGTACCTCAAAAAATGTTCGAAGATTCGAAGAGAGAAATGTTCTTTTAGCAAACGTGGGGAGAAAAGGCAACTTTATTCAACATGAATCTAAAAAAATCCGCCGCCAACCTTGAGCAATCACTTTCCTGCATTCCAAGATGATCTTTTGCGCATAAAGTGAAACTCTATTTACTCGATCCAATGCAATAAAGAGTGGGGTCTGTCCGGATAAGGAACTTGCCGTCGTAGACTGCCATGGATGCGAGGGTCTGTCCAAAAAGTTCGTTCCGGGCGATCTCCACATAAGCAGGTCCGGGCCGAAGTACCGTGGTGATGCCTTCCTTACTGACAAAGTAGATGTGCTCATTGGCATAGGTTGGACTCGCGGCAAAATTTCCGCCTAGCCGATGTTGCCAAAGATGGGTTCCCGTCTTTTCATCCACGCAACTCAGGACACCCATCGAGGAGACAAAGTAAAGTTCATGGCCAACCATGAGTGGCGAAGAGATCTCAGGTATTTGCTTGGCATTCGTCCAAGCGATATGGGATTCCGTCACGTCACCGGTGCCGTTCGCATCGACCGCGACCAATTGTGGTCGTGGATATCCAGTGCACGCAAAGACTCGCCCATAGGCGAAAACAGGCATCGGGACACATGCATGCCCGGTGCCGATCTTGGCTCGCCACCACTCCGTGCCATCGCTCGGATTGTAGGAGACCAGCCAATTGGCTCCGACGGAGACCAACTGTTCGCGCCCTTGGAATTGGAAAACGATCGGTGTGCTGAAAGCCCGTTTTCTCGATCCATCGGACGCGCCGATCGAAGGTCGGTTTGTTTTCCATACCGTTTTGCCGGTCCATCGATCCAAACCAACGACGAATTGCTCATCGGCGCCGTCGCAAGCCAAACAGATCCAATTGCCCGCAAGAACTGGCGAACCTCCACCCCCCGTGATCTCATCCACCTTGAATTCTCGAGTCCACAATAAGCGACCGTCCTGGACATCCACACAGGCAGTCCCAAGCGAGCCGAAATGGCAGTAGATTCGTTCGCCGTCGGACACCGGAGTCGGGGAAGCATAACTGTTGGAGGCGTGAATGGGAGTCGGATTGTCTATTGTAAACAAATCGATGCGCCGCAGTATTTGTCCATTTACTGCGTTCAGTTCCAAGGCAAACAAACGGACGGAAGCGTGCGCTTGAAAATCGTCTTGATCGTAAGGATACTTGGAGAGTCGCTCCTGGACTCCGGTATCGTTGAGAGCAACCCGCTCGGAGGACGTGAGCCAAATGCGTTCACCGATCACAATCGGCGAAGAGTATCCCTGCCCAGGAATCGTCGTGCTCCACACCGGTTCGTCGAAGAATCCTCCCCAACTTGTCGGCAATCGTTGATCCGATGCATGTCCATTGCCGAGTGGGCCGCGAAACTGCGGCCAATCTTGCCCGATCGCCATTGAGGCGCAACACCAAAAGCTGACGACCAAACCTAGGGTCGTCCATTTCGCATTCTCGACATATCTGAAAAACAACTCTGTAGCCATAGCTTTTACGATAACCACCATTCGAGCCTGTTGTAGCCCGCTTCCAGGGATGGTTGGCCGCGTTGTGGCAGATGTTGCATCAACAACCGGACCTTATCGATATTATCGATTCTAACGATTCTTCAGCCTGCCTTTGATTTCCGCCCAGCGCTGGGCAAGCTCCGACTCGAACCCCCGAGAGACGGGGTGGTAGTATTCTCGCTCCACGCCGAGGTAGTCTTGAGCTGCGATCCCCTGCTCAGAGTCGTGTGCGTACTCATAGCCCATGCCATGTCCTAGACTTTTAGCTCCTTGGTAGTGGCCGTCACGCAAGTGGACTGGAACAGGAATTACGGTCCCCTCGCGCACATCCGAGATCGCTTGCCCAATGGCTGTCGTGGCAGAATTGCTCTTAGGTGCAAGGCTTAGATAAATGACGATTTGCGACAGAGTCAGTTGGCACTCGGGTAGACCAACGAACTCGCATGCCTGCATGGCTGCAACCGCAAGAGGGAGTGCATGCGGATCCGCGTTGCCGATGTCTTCGCTGGCCAAGATGACCAGTCGGCGACAAAGGAAACGAACTTCTTCTCCGCACTCCAGCGATCTCGCTAGCCAGTACAAGGCTGCATCGACGTCCGACCCACGAATGCTCTTGATCAATGCGCTGGCCATGTCGTAGTGCTGATCTCCACTCGCGTCGAACTGAAGCACTTTTTTCTGCATGCTGTCGCGCACGAGAGTCACATCCAAGACGATGGGTGATTGACTGGAGGAAAGGACGGCAAGTTCGATTGCACCGAGGGCGCGACGTGCATCCCCCTCGGACATGGTGGCGCAGTACGACAGCGCATTTTGGTCCGCGCTAATTTGGTACATGCCTAACCCCCTGGATTTGTCTTCGATTGCGTGCTCAAGCAAGCGGACGATTTCAGCCTCCGTCAGCGCCTTAAGCTCAAACAGTTGCGAACGGCTGAGCAACGCGCCGTTGACGGAAAAAAATGGATTGCTAGTGGTAGCTCCCACGAGCGCTACAATTCCGTCCTCGACGTCGGGCAGCAGCGCATCTTGTTGAGTGCGATTAAAGCGGTGGATTTCGTCGATGAAAAGAATCGGCCGCTCGGCACCGCTGGACACTTCATCTTTGGCCCACTGGATCGCCTCGCGGAGTTCTTTGATGCCGCTGGTGACTGCGTTGATCTGACGAAACTTCCCGCCGGTTTCGTTGGCCAGCAAGTGAGCCAAGGTCGTCTTGCCTGTTCCTGGGGGCCCATAAAATAATACGGACTGGACACGTTTCGCATCGATCAGCCTCCGTAACAGCTTGCCCGGCCCCAAGATATGTGTCTGCCCAACAAACTCAGAAAGAGTTCGTGGCCGCATTCGGGCCGCAAGCGGGAGGGACCGTTCGCGATTGGCTTTTTCCGCGTGAGCAAATAAGTCCATTTCGTATCGACCACTCCAAACATGTCCAAAATCAACACCCATGTTCCAACCGCAATCCGCCACGATCTGTTTGACGGCATTTCCACGCACCCGCAAATAGTATTGTAGCCAGTCCTGACTTTTGCTTACCCGTCGGCTAAGATTACTCATGTCCATATTTTTTGAATCCTG
The DNA here is from genome assembly GCA_040080875.1 of Pirellula sp. GTDB lineage: Bacteria > Planctomycetota > Planctomycetia > Pirellulales > Pirellulaceae > JBKCUI01. The sequence goes on along the minus strand of JBEBHM010000243.1, from coordinate 6,967 downwards.
TGGGAGAAATGCAATGATCAGCAATCGATTCACTTTCGCTTTGCAATGGTTCGCTTCGTTAGCATTCCTTTGCGGCGCCTTGCAATGCGCTCAGGCTCAGACTGGCAAGGAACAGAAAACTGGCAAAGAACAGAAAAAGGGAACTTCGACGGGTTCCATAACGGCCACTACCGAAGGGAAAAAAATGGAAACGGCAACTTTTGGTGGTGGATGTTTCTGGTGTGTTGAAGCCGTCTATCAGCGGGTCGAGGGGGTCTCCAAAGTAGTATCCGGATACGCGGGCGGGCATGTCCCAAATCCGACCTACGAACAAGTCTGCACCAAGTTGACTGGTCATGCCGAAGTCTGTCAGATTACTTTTGATCCCACCATCGTCTCGTTCGAAGAGATGCTGTTGATCTTCTTCAAGTCACACGACCCGACGACTCCCAATCAACAAGGGAACGACCACGGACCTCAATACCGATCGGTTGTTTTCTACGATGGTGACGAACAACGCAGCGCCACAGAAAAGATGATCGCCAAGCTCAACGACGAAAAGGTATTTCGAAAAAAGATCGTAACGGAGGTGAGTCCGTTGCCCGAGTTCTACCCTGCCGAAGGTTACCATCAAAGTTATTTCAAACTAAATCCGCAAAATCCTTATTGCCAAATGGTAATCCAGCCCAAGGTCGAGAAGTTTGAGCGGCAATTCAAAGAGAACAGCCGCATCCAAAAAGAAAAGGAAGCCAAAAAGCAAAAGAAGGATACCTCAGCTGCCAAAGCAGGCGACTCCAAATAGCCTTCCATTCGGCTTGTCGGCTTGTCCCAATGGAGGCCCCAATTGGCGTTGAGTCAGCGGAACGATGCGAGCCGTCCGGTGATAAGTCTTTTGCAATACCACAGGCCAATGACAACGTCACCGGAGTGCTCGCGCATTTTCGCTAGCAGGTAGTCACCGGAGCGCTCGCGCACTTCCGCTAGCAGGTAGTGGATCTTGTTAAAGATCCATGCGATCTGGGAGGTTTAACAACCTCCACTACCCCCATTGTTAGCCTTGAAGTCGCACTAGCCGCTCCACGATAGCGACAGCGACTTGTTGTCGTCTTGCCGGTTGCCGCCGACTGCGTGCAAAGTTAGCTTCAGCTCGCGTGCGGCGAGTTGCGCTTGGACCCATCCCACGGGTTGCTCGTCATTAAAGTTGTAGCCGATAGCCGGTAGATTGATCCACCACAGGTTTTCCTTTTGAACGATATTCCACTTGTGAGAATGCCCAAACACGATTCCTTTAACGTGCGAATGCTGTTTCGCAATCGAAAGCAAGCGATCGGTATCGAGAAGGTCCCCGTCTCCCTCTCCGAGCGTGTGGTGAACCATCAAAAAGACCGGTTTGGTGGAGTCCGCGGCAAGGGTTTTTTGTAACCAGTCTCGCTGCTCAGCGCCGAGGAAGCCAGGCACTTTGTCGACATACATTAGCGAATCGAGCACGATCCATCGCTGAGGGCCCAAGTCAGCCACCGTCACGTGCTTCTTGCCATCCAGCGCCGACTTGCGTTCTGGTTTACCGAAAACAGACCAGAAGTTGGTTCGGTCGTCATGGTTTCCCAGTGCAATTTCGACGCGCATCTTGCTTTGGATCGGTTCGATGAGCTTCTTAAGGTGTTCGTAGTCTTCTTTCTTACCTTCCAACCTAGCGGCGTCGCCACACAAGAGCGCGCATTGGGATGTTGAGTCACCGACTTGCTTTGCGACTTGTACAAAATTTTCGCTAGGTCGAAAGCCGCGGTACTCGTTGAATGGATCGGCTGGGATGTGTGAATCCGAAAGGAGAGCGAGCTTATAATAGGAATCATCGACTTGCTCAGCAACAATATGCCGCATCGAAAGTGTCATAGCGGTGGTTCCCGCCGCAGTCAAAAACGTTCGTCGTGTGTTCATAAAGGAACCTCGGAGAGGAATGGACCTGGATGGATCGCGTCGTATAAGCTTCGCAATCCCACTGATTCTATCTGAATGGATTCCAATCCGCTGGTTGCAAGCCAAAGAAGATGTGTTTCCAATGGCCCGTCGATTTCGAAAACAAAGATCGTGCTCTCGCGCTGAAGCCAACGAACATGCTGTTCCGGAATCGTTGGCAGAACATTTGGCCCAGTCTTGGCACGGATGCGATGGACTAAATCATGATGATACAAATCGATGCAGCGGACGACTTTGCCTTGCTTCATCACGGCCGCGTGATGACAGATATCCTCAATTTCGTCTAATACGTGCGAGCAGAACACGACTGTGGTACCGCGAGCGTTGGCTTCTCGTACCATCGCCAAAACTTCCCCCCGAACCGTTGGGTCCAAATTGGCGGTAGGTTCGTCGAGGATCATGAGAGGGCTCTCACAACTCAATACACAACTGATGGCCAATTTTTGTCGCATCCCTGTCGACATGTACGCCACTCGTCGGCTGGTATCCAGTTCTAATCGCTTTGCCGTTTCGATGGCGCGATTTCGATTGCCCAGCGGGTGGATGGCCGAAAAAAATTCGATACAGTCTCGGCCCCGCATCGTTCGGAACAATTTCGATTCGGCTGGCAAATAACTGATGCGTTGCCGAACGAGCAAACTTTCATGAACGCAATCCAGTCCATCGATCGAGGCCGTTCCCGATGAGGGACGAAGGAATCCGAGCAGGCAGCGAATCAGCGTCGTTTTTCCAGCGCCGTTGGGTCCTAGCAATCCAAAGACGATGCCGCGATCAATCGCCAAATCGCAATCGTGGAGCGCAGCAAAGTTGCCGTACTGCTTACAGAGACGTGAGACTTCGACGATTCGAGTCATTCGCTATGGTTTCTGTTCCGAGTTGTTTTTTTCGAGGGCTTGTACCTTGGACTTGGCCGTGGCGACAACGTCCCTCGCCCACGCTTTATCATCGAACAACTCAATCACACTTCGAAGCCATTCGGATCGCGCGGAGGAAGCCAGGTTGGCATCCGCCCAGTTCATCTGTTCTTCGATCGCCTCGACGGACGGGTTCTTGGTTTGCTTTGTTTGATCGGCATACTGTTGAAGCGACCGCTTCGCAAGGGTGACGAACAGCCTTTGTCGGTTGGTCAGTTTTTCGTTGGATGAAAAGACGGTGACCATGGCCTTGAGTTTGCGTTGTGCGAGTGCAGAATCGACCCCTTCCGCCTTGATGCACTCGAGATACGCCTGTTCGACGGGATCGAGTTGATCTGAACCGCCACGTTTGGCTTTGCGTTGCAATTGGCGCACCGAGCGGATGGATTCAATTTCACTTAAGATCGCATCGACTTCTGTCATTCGAGAGTCGTCAGGGTAGAGCTCTTTGAATCTGTCAGCCATGGGTTCGATGTCTAGGATTTGATCCTCGTCGGGAGCGTCCATGGCCTCTGAGATTTGCTCATACAAACGATTGGCGGAGGGTGGCCGAGAAAACCAATAAATGCCTAACATGCAAGCGAGCAATACCGCGACAAGCCCACCCACACTTATCCATTGCGACCAAGGCGAGACTTGTTCCGGCTCCGACACCACGATGACGGAACGACGACGGTCGTTGTCGTCGACCTCGGTAAAATTGGTCTTAGCCATATGTTCAAGGCCACTCGGATGTTCGCTCAGTTCGAACTCAGAGGCCTCAGAAGCAATGCGAGTTTTCTCATCTGGTCCTGCCACAGACGGAGCAGTGACGTCTGTGCCGCTGGATGACTGGGACGGAAGAGACCCGTCATCAGCTGCTCGTCCTCGATGCGTGACAACCGTCTCATTGCTCCCTACGCCGCGGGCCGGATTCGGTCCCTCGCCAGCTTCGTCGCTCATATCGATGCTGGTCAGTTCTCGCAAACGACCGACCTCTGTTTTGTCGGACGGCTTTTCCTTTGCTCGTTTAATTAGTCCGGCTCGCATGGCTTGAAATCGATTTCCAACGACCAATCCGGTGGGAGGACGCATCGACGGCTCTTTTCTCATCAATTCTTCGACAAGCTCACAAAGCTCCTTCGGAACTTCAGGAGCCAAACTTGCCAAAGGTGTCAGAACTCCATAGCGAACATTGAATAGGATTTCCGGAATGTTTTTGCCCGCGAAGGGAGTCTTGCCGGCAAGGGCCGTGTAGCACAAACTGCCGAGCGAATACAAATCGCTTCGAACCGAAACGGGCTTTCCCTCGGCTTGCTCTGGCGGCATATAGTCAGCCGTCCCTAGCACCGAGCCCTCCACCGTAGCATCGATCGCACCGAACAACTTGGCGATACCGAAGTCGGTTAGCTTCAGCTTGCCTTGCGAGTCGATCATGATATTGGCAGGCTTTAGATCGCGATGAATAATGCCAAAATCATGCGCATGCTTGAGTGCCGAGCATATTTCAATGGCCATGTCGACCACTCGTTCCCAAGGAAGCTTCTTGTCCCGTCGGAGCAACTGCTGGAGATTCTCTCCATCGACGAATTCCATCGAATAGAACAACAAGCCCTTTTCTTCGCCGAAGCCGATGAGTTGGACAATGTTGGGGTGTTTGAGCTTGATGAGCGTCTGGATTTCCGCGTCAAATCGACGGCGAAATCGTTGATGTTGCGCGAGCCCTGGAGCAATGACTTTGATGGCTACGGGGTCGTTGGATTTAGCATGGAGACCATGGTAAACCGTGCCCATCCCGCCTTTGCCAAGAACACCAAGAATCTTGTAAGGACCGATGACTTCAAAATCAGGAGACACGTTGTGAGTAGTCCAGCGAGAAAATGGAGGCAAATCAACAATCAGAGTGTTGCTGATTCTATCCGATCGTCTGCTTTTTCCTAATTGCCCAACGGTCCTAAATTGCCCAATGGCAAACTAACCAACCACGAAACGGTTTGACTAGTACGGTAGTCAAGGACGGTAATTTCGCAACATTCGTACTCCATCAAGGCCTGCAAATCCGAATCGCGAAATGAAAAGACGCCGTTGATCGCGACAATTCGATCACCAATTTCCATCGTCCCCTGCAAAATGGAGTCGCCCGATGTGGCAAGATTACGGAGCGGTGAATCAACCCCGATTTTCATAAGCCTCAGCCCCTCGGATTCTGCCAAGACCTCGACGCCCAGCCGTTCAGCCGGGTTTCCTGGGCGCTTAAACACGGAAAAAGCAACTTTCCGCGATTCGCATCGTCGGACTAACGAAATGGTTGTACAAGGTCGGATTTGCATGATGTCTCTCGCGCAATTCATGTCTTCCAAAAATCTGGAAAACAAAGGGCTCTACCCTAATAACGCAATCTGCGCTTCGAACACGACATTTATTTCGCAATTTTTATTAACTACATGCGAAAAGTTTAAAATTCAATCGACCTTTGTTAATTTGGTCAAAGATTGACGTAACGAAATCGGGGACCACCCCGTTTCCACTGGGTGAATAATTCCAGCCGCAGTGAGATCTCGAAGCGCGTCCTTAACGTCATAATCGACATCGTCACCCACGATCGATTTCAGAATCAACTCAGCCTCGGCATCGATCTCTTGCGTACTCATGCTTTCCGTTCCAGACCTAAGGAGAACGTAATAAGCGAGGATCGCCTCGCAGGCTTCTTGCTGTTCTGATTCGTCGCGCAATCGCAACAAAGCCCCCAAATTGTTGTCGAGATTTTGATAATAAAGATTTCTTGCGACGTTGAGCTGATAGCGTCGCTTGGTAGTTGAATACGACAATGTCGATTTGACCGAATATACGATCGCTGCCACTGCCACCGCGAACACCAAAGCAAACGAACTCAGGATCTTGAGCGCCCCCAACAAAGCTAATAACCAAAAGCTCTTGACTATTTTTGATGCGAGCATAAACAAGCCCCAAACAGTAGGAATGCCGATTTTTCCTCGGTCTGCCCAAGTCAATCGAACCTGCGATCCAGGCAGCATCATGTCGACATCTGCTTTTGGAATATTTTTGAACATCCGAACATGCACACAATCGGGATCCAATAGCTCGGGGAGACTTTGTTCCTCCTTGGTTCTAAAGACGACCACAACACGCTGATAGATTTGGACGTCGACTTCCTCGATCCGAAACCACTTACGCCAATTGCGTTTCTGGCGCTTCGCAAAGATGTCGCCTCGTCCATAAACCTCCAACCGTCGAAAGGACGAGAACCGAATCTTGAGGCGAACACCCCAGTGGCTCGCAGCGCTAAACGCCTCTTGGATTTCACGAGGAGTCAATCGCCGATAGTTGGCATGTTCCAGTGTTGCCGCAATTTCTGAAAATAGGTTTCGGCAGTTGGATTCGCGAGCCGCAAGTTCCGTTTCGGTAAGTTCCTTGGAGGGCAACATGCGGTTGTCGATGTCGGGATCAAATTCGTCATAGAGCAGCACCAGCCTTTGGTGATGCCGTCGAAATTGGCGATGGACCAACTCGACCAATTTTTCTCCAAACGCTCGGAAATCTTCGTCGAATCGAGATGGACGAATCCCGACGCTGGTTTCATCGGTATCTGCGATCGAACCCTCGGCGGATTGCGAGACAAGTTTCGATACGAGATTGGACGGCGAGATCGGAATATATTGTTCCCGCCCCCATCGTTGAAGCTGTGGAGGGATGCGACCTCTTATCCAGGTGCTCCAGGACCATGGGCTTTGCATAGTTGATCATCATAGTATTGCAGTGATCACATCGCAACGTTGAATTCACACAGGTCGACAAAGCGATGCAATTTGTCGGGATGGGGCGTCGCCATGGGGCGTTTAGGAATGTAGGCTCTATGCTGATTCGCTCCGTATCCATCTGACAAATCCGATTTGGCAACGCATTTTCCGCTGCCCAGTCATCCGTTCACCGATCCATCATTTCACCCATCCAACTATTCGATAGGCCAGCGTTCATTTCCATGACAACATTAACAAAATATCTTGCGGTGCTTGGCATCCTAAAAACGTGCTTGTCGAGTTTGCCGCTTGCGTTTGGCCAATCCGACGCTCCTCAACCAATCGTCATTCGAGCAGCAG
>JBEBHM010000948.1:0-2949 GCA_040080875.1 Pirellula sp. | reverse complement strand
TGCCAACGTTTTCGGCGATTCAAATTCAGACGGACTCATCGATGCTGGCGAGGCGCCCCTTCCAGAGAAAACGATCTATTGGGATTACAACAACAATGGAGTCTTGGATCCGCCCAGTTCGAGCAATCCAGGCAGTGGAACAATCAACATGCTTGTTCCTGACCTGTCGACGCAATGGTCCGATCTATTGGTAGCGGGCATGTCGGGCACGTTGGAAGATGTCAATCTCAAGCTCAACATATCGATGTCCTTTGATGCTGACTTGCGAGCGTTCCTGATCCACCCTGATGGAACGCGTGTCGAACTATTTACAGAAGTTGGCGGATCGCGAGACAACTTCAGCGAAACTCTTTTCGATGATCAGGCGGACCGTTCGATCGTCCAAGGTGTGCCGCCATTTACGGGTAGTTTTCGTCCCGAGGGGAGCTTGACCGCGCTCAATGGCAAGTCCCCGAATGGGGTTTGGCGACTAGAGTTGACGGATATTGCAGCTAGCTTCCAAGCCACCTTGAAAAACTGGGAGCTTGCATTGCGCAGTTCCGAGAAGACAGGTGTCACGTCACGATTTGGATCGCATTATTTTGATTTGCAAGGAGGCGCGCAGAGCATTCGAGTCATGCCGCCCTCGGGGTGGATTTTTACGCAACCGTCCGACGGCGCAAGATCGGCAACGCCGATCGGTCTGCCTTTGTTTGGCCAATCGTATGGAATGAAGGCCCCTCCTACATTGTCGATCGACCAAGCCAACGTGGTGGGAGTCGAAGGAGTCTCCTTGACGAATTCGGGTACTTGGTCTGATCTAGATACCCAGTCAGTCAACGTAACATTGGATGCGTCGATCGGTGCCATCATCAAGAATGCGAATGGGACTTGGTCGTGGAGCTTTATGTCTACCGACCAGCAGCCAACAACGCAGGTTACGGTGACTGCGAACGATGGAACGGGTAGCAGTGCGTCAGTCCAATTCCATTTTGTAGTGAACAATTCTCCGCCGACGATTTCCCGAAGCGCGGCCTCCATCAACGGAAACGTGCTCACTACGGTCTTCAACACGGGAGCGTTTTCGGACGTTCCTTCCGACACGGTAAGCCTTGCGGCCAGTTTGGGAAGCATTGAACAGAATGCAAATGGGACCTGGAGTTGGTCGTTCGTGCCACCAAGTCGCTACGTCAATCACATCGTGACGATCACGGCCTCGGATGAGGATGGCGGAACATCGACAACGAGTTTTACGTTTGATGCTTTGGTAGCGATCACTCGCTATCAAGCGTACTACAGAGGCTCGGACTATCAGACTCTTGGGGGTGTAAACGCAGCGATCGATTCGTCCAAGTCCTTTCTGAGAGCGTCAACCGGCAATCAGAATGCTGGTCCATCAATTATCATCAACTATTCATTGGGCATCAATGGAGTCGTATTGGACATCGCTGGACTGCCGAGTGCCAACCTTTCGGTGTCCGATTTTATTTTTAGGGCCTCGCCAACTGGCACGGGTGGGGTGGTAACCCCAAGTAGTTGGCTCGCTGCCCCGACACCACTATCGATTGACGTTATTTCGGGAAGCCTGATTTCGCCGGCGCGAGTGCTGATTCAATGGGAGAACAACGCGATCCAAAACCGATGGCTGCAAATCATCGTCAAAGCCAATGGAAATACAGGATTGGTGGACCGAGAGGTGTATTATCTCGGCCATGCACTTGCCGAAGCGGATTTTTCGACTCCCTATCGAGTGACTGCCGCCGACTTGTCTTTGATTCAGTCCGCGATATCCAATAACATCGTTGCGATTTCGAATTTGCGAGACTTCAACAAGGATCGACGTGTCAGCAGCGCCGATTTGTCGTTAGTACAATCTCGCATTTCCAATACGATCCTACTTAACAATATTACTGTCCCACCAAAAAACAGTTTGGCAGAAGGGGAGTCGTTCGATGTTTGCCTACCGTATCCAGCGCCGCAGCCCAACGATATTGGTAGTCGAATGCACGGTTCGCAACCGGACACCGTCGATGAGTCCAAGGCTTGGCGTCCTACGGCTGGGCCACACAGCACGACCACACCTCAACATGATGACTACGTGATCGATGATTCACTTCGATTTGACGAAGAGGGTTTAGCATATTTCCATGACGACGCCGTCATGGAAAGCGAGCCTGACCTATTCAAAGTCGATGGCTCCAACTCAATGGATCAGGCGTCGAACGCGCGCGATTCGAAAGTCGGCGATGGGCTGCCCACTAAGATGGACGAGCCATCGCCGCTCGAAGTGCCCGCGTACCACTCCAATCCAAGCTATACCAAGAAGATCTATTTGGACTTTGATGGCGAAATGGTCAGCGGGACGACGTGGAACAATAGAAACTACACGGGATCATACAACACGGGAAGCGTCATCAACGCACCTGCATTTTCGCTCGACGCAGATCGCACTACATTTAGTTCGGCTGAGATGTCAGCTATCTTTGATACTTTTGTACGCATTGCCGAGGACTTTGCACCATTTCAAGTGGATGTCACCACAGAATATCCAGGGGCCTCTCTATTTACGGCGGGCGGACAAGCGATACGTGTGATGATCTCGACGGATACAGACGCAACAACCGGAAGTCAATGGTATCCGAATGCAGGCGGCGTGGCTTATATCAATAGTTGGAATTGGACGAATGGATCACCTGTGTGGGTGTTTGCCAATCGTCTGGGAGGATCCTCGAAGAATTTTGGTGAAGCGGGTTCGCATGAGGTGGGTCACTCGTTTGGGTTGAGTCACGACGGACGGATTTCACCTACAGAGGAGTATTATGGTGGGCATGGGTCGGGGGCGACTGGATGGGCTCCGATCATGGGCGTTGGTTATTCGCGTTCGCTGACGCAATGGAGCAAAGGTGAATATGCTAGCGCGAATAATTCCGAAGACGATCTTCTGCAAATAAGCAATGCCATCGCCTACAG
>JBEBHM010000947.1:0-2950 GCA_040080875.1 Pirellula sp. | reverse complement strand
CAATTGCACTCCGTCGACTGCACCTCGCATGCCGTGCACCACAACCAGTACTGCCACACGCCCGCGTATGATGGGTGCCAGAAGCCTGCATACGGGTGGAATCAACGTTGCTCGTTGTGATGGTAGCGTCAGTTTTATCCCTGATGCGATCGACTTTGTTACTTGGAACGCCCTCGGTACCGCAGCAGGTGCCGAAGTGTTCAGCAATCTGGAGTGAATTGCAACCAAGCCTGTCCAGGTGTCGCTAGCCTCGACTAGCGGCACCTACAGTGAGATATTTGCCTAATACCATCCCGCGTAATGGACCAACGACTAGGTTGCCTATTCGCAGAAACCTTTAGGCTTTCCAACTATCCAAAGCTGCTTCGAGTTTGCTTCGTGGTGGCACACCCTGGAAACGTTCGACGATTTCGCCACCCTTAAAGAGCAATAGCGTCGGAATGGCATTGATGCCGTACCTCTGGGCCAACTCTGGTTGTTCTTCGACATTGACTTTGCCTATGACCACGCTTCCGTCGTATTTAACTGCAAGTTCGTCGATGACTGGCGCAATTTGACGGCACGGACCACACCAAGTCGCCCAAAAGTCTACCAGCACCGGAGTTGCTGATCCTAAAACATCGGTGTCAAAGCCATCGGTAGTAAATTCAGCGGCCATTACAATGATTCCTCTTTGTTTGCAAATGTGTTTCCAAATCCGGGATAGTGAACTGCCGTTGGCAGTGTTCTGTCTGTCAATTTTGTTCTGCCCAGAATACCGACCACTTTAGTGCACGAAGCGTGCCAAGCCAAGTGACGAGACGTCTGAATTAGTCCTCGCTCTTGCCGTCGGCACTCATTTTCACAATTTTCGGATCAAATCTTGCAATGATTTCGACCAAGTCTTCCTGTTCGGCCATCACCTGCAAAATATTCTTGTACACCGCTGGAACCTCGTCAGCGCCAGCGGATAGTACATCGACACCTCGATTTAACAGTTCCTGCTGAATCGGCTTGAATCGGAATTGCTCATTGGCTTTGGTTCGACTCATGCACCGCCCCGCTCCATGCGCAGCGGAATGAAACGAAGCGTCATTCCCACGCCCCTTGACCACAAAGGCGGGGCTTGCCATCGATCCAGGAATCACGCCAAGCACACCCTTGCCCGCCGGTGTAGCCCCCTTGCGATGGACGATCAGTTCACGCCCTTGATGGATTTCTTGCCATGCAAAGTTGTGGTGGTTCTCGACACCTGCGAGGATGCGGCACTTTGCTAACTTGACCACCGTACGATGGATGATGTAGTGATTCGCGGCAGAATAATGCCCCATGAGATTCATGGCCTGCCAGTATTCTTGACCTGCTTCGCTATCCAGATCCAACCACGCCAATCGCCCGAATCGTTGATGTTGCTTTGGCAGCCGAGATTGCGCGATGGCGCTATAGGTGCTGCAAACCGCAGCACCGGTCCCGCGACTTCCCGAATGACTCATGAGGGCGATGTATTTGCCCGCATCCAGTCCCAACGCCTGACTCTTTTGCTCCAATGTCAATGTTCCGAATTCCACGAAGTGGTTTCCGGAGCCACTGGTCCCAAGCTGCTTGCGAGCTTTGTCGCGATGCTCTCGAGTGATGCGGCAGATGGACCAATCACGGTCCAATACGTCATGATCGTGCGGCGTTTGGAACGATGCACCAATGCCAAATCGAGTCCCATTTTCCAAAGCGGTTTTGAACCGATGATCGTCGTCGACCAATTCTTGAGGCAGGCCCTCTAGTACGGATAGTTTCATTCGGCATGCAATGTCAACTCCCACGGCATATGGCACTACGGCTTTCTCGAGCGCTAGAACTCCACCAATCGGGAGACCATAACCGACGTGTGCGTCAGGCATGAGCGCCGCTCCAACCGCCATCGGCAACCTGCATGCATCTCGCATTTGTTGGTGGGCGCTTTCGTCGATCATCGTGCCCCAGGTCCGATACTCGATGGGTGCTTTTGGGGCCATCTCGATCTCGCCATCGGATTCAAGAATGCTCGCGGCAAGCGATCCGAGTGCCGGATGGTCTACGAAAGTATCGGGAGACTCAACGCAATTTGCGAAAAGAATCTTGATCTCGCGCTGTCGATGACCAGACGCGGAAAGGGCTTGGCAGGCTTGTAGAGCTTGTGCGATTGCGGATTCAGGAACTCCGATCGCAATTAGTTGTTTCGTTCTCATAGACGCTCAAGACAGTCACGGTACCCAAAGGTTCGCCCCCAATTGCGTCGCCCGTTGCAAGCTCGAGGGACAGAATCGTTATACTGTTCTACACGTTAACGTCACACTCTACCCAAGTTGCAGAATCGGCGTAAGGTCCCCTGCAATGCTGCGACGAAGGAACCATTGCCCTATGAACGGTCATTTCTTTTCCATCCATACGGACTGCAGCCGCGCATGGGCGGTCGGGTTCTTTTTGATAATGGCAAGCGCAACTCTGGCGGTTGACCCGATTCAACAAGCTACTGGCCAACAGACACGGGAGCAAACGCGGGGCTCGCGTCGAAATTCTGCATCGCTGTTGGAATCTACACAATTTGTCCGAGGGCTCAGCGAACAAGAACTTGTCCAATGGGTTCCAACTCAATCGGGCTTGAATTACGTCGATTGTCCGAATTGCAACAGGGGCCGCCAAGAGAATCAATTGAGTTGGACGCCAGAGCAACCGAACGAAGTCGTCTGTAGGTATTGCGATCATCGCTATCCGAGCAAAGAGTATCCTGCCAACGAGAGACTTGAGGTCAAGACGCCCACGGGAACGACAGCCGTCTATCCTTACTGGGTGGACAGCAATGGTTACCGGCATTTCTTTCCCGCCAAACGCGATGACTTAGTGCGAGCTTACCTTGCACAACAAGCTCGCGATTTGGCTTCGTTGTACGTATCCACTCAGGACAAAGCCTTGGCTAGGCGATCGGCCATTATTGTGC
>JBEBHM010000946.1:0-2951 GCA_040080875.1 Pirellula sp. | reverse complement strand
CCGATCGGTTTAGGATCTTTAACAAGATCCACTACCCTTTATCAAGCGCCGGTCGCTAAGCCGTCCATTTGGTTGCGATGTCGATAATAGATCAAACTCGCGTAGCATTGTATACCCCGCCGCAACCAAGACGAATGGCGTTGAATAAAGGTAATAAACTCTGATTTTGTAGCGGAATCCGTCAAGGATATCGTGGACGCACACGAAACTCTTGACGAGTTCCGCTACCTTTCCAGACACTAATTCAACGCCATTCGCAACCAAGACCGAGGCGCAAGTTTGGAAGTTGCCTATTTCACTTTGCATCAGTCGGTCAGTTTCGCAATCGGTGTCAAATCGAGCTTGCGGAATTCGACCTCCGAGCCTTCCGCTTGCAATGCGATTTGCCCCTTGGTCGCGGTGCACTTGGTACCATGATTGACCAAGTCGCCATTGACCCAAACCTTGACGGAGTCGGCAACGCATTCGATCACCATCGTGTTCCATTCGCCGACTGGTTTCTCCGAGTTGTCCGTAAGGTTAAGGATACGGCGGCCCTTGCCTTCGGTCACTCCCCATGTATCCATTGGTCCTCGACGTTTGACCATATCGGGCACGGTGATGTCCTCGCCGATGCACCAAAAATCGCCCGCATGGGTATGATTCATTTGCACCTCGATCGACTTGGGAAACATTTTATAAAGTGCTCTCGGCGTGGATGCATAGACTAAGACTCCGCAATTACCCGGTTTGGATGCGAATCGGTATTCGACTTCGAGGCGATAGTTCGTGTAATTCTCGTTCGTGATCAGGTGGCCTTCAGGCTTACCAAGACTCACTAACAATTTGTTGCGTACTATGAATGTCGGCTGGGCGTCCGGGTGATCGTCCGCATACGGCACGTCAACGTGCCATCCGGTCAAGTCCTTGCCGTTGAAGAGGCTTGTCAACTTTGGATCTGCTGCCGTCGCTTGTGACAGCGTGCCCTGTAGAAGCGTACCCAGAAGCAGGGCACAGAGAGCGACAAAACCAATCGTTTTAATGTCAATGCGAAACATCGCAACGTTCCTAGAGTTTGGGAAGCGAGTGAATCAATCGTAATGCTGGCGACTCATTGTAGCGAATCTACGTAGCGATAAGCCAAACGATCCGCAGGCTAAACCTGCGGGATTTTGATAAAAATGATCTGGCGACTGGGAATGAGTTTAGATCGCGATGTCTGGTTGTACTCAAGCCATCGCCGACCCGCACTGCATCTATGCGCGGACGCTGTCGGTTAGTTCTTCCAGCAACTTGGTGGTCTGCCAAGGGGTTGCGACCGATATGCGGATGCTGTTCTGAACATTCCATCTCAAGCCCGTCGAAATCAATACACCGCGATCGGCAAGTCGGCTGACCAACGGTGCGGTTTCTCGATCCCATTCTGCCCAAATACATGCCGCGTCGCTCTTCGCTACTCGGAACCCAAGGGTGTTGAGCTGAGCCGTGATGCGTTGGCGAGATTCCGTAGCCATCGCACGCGATGCCTCTTGAAATGCAACGTCGTCCAGCGCAACGGTCGCGGCAGCTAGGCCACACAAATTCAGACTCAAGGAACCCACTTGAAACGGCTGCATGCGTGTAAAAATCGATTTGTGACCGATCGCGTAGCCACATCGCAATCCCGCAAGACCATGGATCTTGGAGAATGTTCTCGTCACCATGAGGTTGTCTCGTTGCAGGGCGTGTGGTATTACGGTACGAGATTCCGGGTCATTCAAAAAGTCGATGTACGCTTCATCGACGACCACCAAAGTCCTCGAAGGAGCCTTCGTCACCAGCTTGATCAGTTCACTATTGCCGATGGCGTTCCCAGTCGGGTTGTTTGGATTGGTGATAACCAAAATCTTGGTCTGAGAATCGCATGCGGCCAACATGGTGTCTGCGTCAATGCTTCCATTGGCAAGCAGGGGAATCTGTCGACGCTCGATTGCCGGACCGGGTCGATTTTTGGATGTGTTGCCGATCGTCTGATACGTCAGAGTTGGCTCAACCACATTTCCCCCATCCACCGAATAAGCCAATGCCGCAGCTAGCAACAACTCCGACGATCCACCTCCAAGCACCAACGCATGTTCATTCGCATCCGTTTGCGGTCTCAGCGAAAGTCCTTTCGATTCGGGTAGCGCCGGCATACCGTGTTTGGCGCGGAGTTTATTGACCAGTTGTCCCGCTTGCTCAAGCGGATAAAAATTCCCTCGCGAAAGTGCATGTTCAACCGCATCCTTTGCTGCCGGCGAACAACCCATCGGATTTTCGTTAAACAAGATGCGGATTGGCAGCGAATTGTTCGGGGCGAGCGGAGCGATTTTGCTTGATTGCTTGGAATCGTTGGCTAGTGCACATGGCAGCAATTCTTGAGACCATGGCGATATGGCGGGTACGGCCAAAATGCCTGCGGCGGTCGTTCCGATCCAAGCTCGACGTGATATTTCTGGATTCATGGTTGTTGACCAGTCCTTTGAAACGAATACTGCAAATAGCGAGAAGATCCGCCACTATGATGACCCATCGGTCCGAAAAAGTCGAGCCGATGCCGGTCTCATTTCGGCATTGACTTTCGATGTCCAAATGATGGTGCGCAATTCTGCCGTAGCAGAACGGTCAAGCGTTTCGGCTACGCCTCGAAAACCTTGACGGTTTCCACTACATGCGAGCAGAATGGCGCACGTTCACATAGTTTTGTGGCCATTGGGAGCGAATGTGGATCGCGATGTCTGGTTGCAGCATGGCTGCAGTTGCAATATGGACCGACGAAGCGCCTGCGTTCAGGTATTGGTGTACATCGTGCGCATTGCCAACCCCGCCGACGCCGATCAAGGCAGGTGAAATTCGTTGCCGCCTGAGTGCGATTTGGCGGAAGCGTTTTACTTGGGCGAGCGAAGCGGATCGGATGGCTTGACCACCGATCCCTCGCGCTTGCCCTTCGAACA
>JBEBHM010000242.1:0-11085 GCA_040080875.1 Pirellula sp. | reverse complement strand
GATGTGTATAAGAGACAGGAATTACGTCTGCGATCGAATTCCGGATTCATTCAAAGCGTCGCGGTTGGCGGTTTTAGAATCCCGATCGAAGCAATCTTCAATTCCAGTACCAATCTGAAAACGCTTAGCGATATTTTGCACGCTTAAGCCTACATCAGCAATCCAATTCAGGATTCGAAGAACTATATTTTCCTAACAGACGACAACGAACCCCAAGATCGAAAGTTGAATGAGTTGGAAAGAACCGCTACCAAAGCAAATTTGCTTTTCTCGATGACCTGCGAGCATTTGTTTCTGATAGACTCTCAAGCGGCTCAACAACTAAAGTCGTCGAGGAAAACTACCGGTTTTTGCTCCCTTTGCCGAACGCTTCACTTTATTCTCCCCCTCCATGTCGATTCCTATCCGAACGCAACAGCGGCAAGTCGAAGTGGCTTGGTTCTCTGCTTTGTGCGGAGACGACTATGAATTCCTAGGGGTCTACAACGACTCGCTTCGCAGTAGCTACGAGCATTGTCGCGACATCGTCCTACGGGCCGATACGCATGGGTATCAAAATGTACTTCTGCCGTCGGGATGGATCGCCGGTCAGGATGCAATGACCTTTGCGTCCGCACTTGCGTCGCAAACATCGCAAATCAATCAGCTGGTGGCGCTCCGAATGGGCGAATTGTGGCCACCCATGCTCGCCAGAGCCATCGCGACCGTCGACCATATCGCTCGAGGTCGCATCTGTATTAACATCATCTCGTCGGACATGCCTGGGAAAAAAGAGAGCAACGAAGTCAGGTATCGACGAAGCAGCGAGATCATTCAAATATTGCAACGACTTTGGACGGTGGATGGTCCACTGGAATGGAAAGGGGAGTTCTACGAGTTTGCATTGCCCACGACCGATCCGGCCAAAACGTATCAACAGAATGGTGGCCCGCTTCTGTATTTCGGCGGCATTTCACCGGCAGCTCAAGATCTATGCGCGAAACACTGCGATGTATTCTTGATGTGGCCAGAAACCGAAGAGCGCATCCAAGAAACCATGCAAAGCATGTCCGCTCAAGCCGCAGCTTACGGGCGTGCTATCGACTTCGGATTTAGAACGCATGTGATTGTTCGCGAGACCGAATCCGAGGCCCGTTCTGCTGCGGACCGATTGATTTCAAAACTGGATCTCGAAAAAGGACTCGCGATCAAAGCCAAATCGCTCGACAGCCAGAGCGCCGGGGTCAAACGACAGGATGAGCTGAGAGCCCAAAGCCAAAGCCTTTACCTTGAGAAACATTTGTGGTCCGGGATCGGTCTCGCGCGAAGCGGCTGTGGCAGCGCCATCGTTGGTAACCCTGATCAAGTCCTCGCTAAATTGAATCGATACATCGACATGGGCATGCGAGCGTTCATCCTGAGTGGCTATCCGCATCTCGAGGAATGCGACTTGTTTGCCAAATATGTGCTACCCCGTTTGCCTACCTGCCGACTGAATCAGGTTCAGTCGCGGCTGATTTCTAATCCAGTAACACCTCTTACGACGGCTCCCAGACGCTGATGAAAAGACCTGTTCGATTCGCGTTAGCAGGGTTTGGCGCTTGGGGAAAATTCCATGCGCAATCGATCGCGACCAACCCGGACGCAATGT
The DNA here is from genome assembly GCA_040080875.1 of Pirellula sp. Taxonomy (GTDB): domain Bacteria; phylum Planctomycetota; class Planctomycetia; order Pirellulales; family Pirellulaceae; genus JBKCUI01. The sequence goes on along the minus strand of JBEBHM010000242.1, from coordinate 9,455 downwards.
TGGTTGCGATCGCTGCACCCTCCGATGCGTCGCAGGCCGAAGCCCGCACCCTTTATCCCAACGTAGCGGTGTTTGGGGATGCACAACAGATGATTGCACAGTGCGATTTTGATTTGCTCGACGTGGTGACCCCAAGCCATACGCACCGTGACATCGCCACCGCCGCCATGCGACGCGGCAAGCATGTTCTGCTCGAAAAACCCATGGCCATTACGCTTGAGGATTGCAAAGCCATTCTTGCTGCCGCCAGGGAATACCGCGTGCACCTAGCAATTGGGCATGAATTGCGGTTGTCCTCACAGTGGGGCGAGATCAAAAACATCATCAAGAAGGGGACGATTGGCAGCCCTCGGTATGTGCTCGTCGAGCTTCTACGAAAGCCCTATCGCCTTGGGGCTAGTGGATGGAGATACGACTCGCAACGAGTCGGCAGTTGGGTGCTTGAGGAGCCTATCCACTTCTTTGATTTGGCTCGCTGGTATTTGGAGGACAGCGGTGATCCGATCGAATTGTACGCTTACGGCAACTCCATCGATTCTGCTCGACCTGGCTTGTTCGACAACTTCAGTTCCATGTTCAAATACAGGGACGGTTCCTATGCGGTGGTATCCCAAACGTTAGCTGCGTTTGAACATCATCAATCGGTCAAAGTCACCGGAACCAAGGGAGCCATTTGGGCCCAATGGAGCGGGGCGTTGGATAGGACCTTGGAACCAACGTACCAGCTCAAAGTCTTTGATGGCGAAAGTGTCCAAGACATCCAACTCGAAAAGCACAGCGGTGAAGTTTTTGAGCTGCGAGAGGAAATCGCCCAGTGCGTTCGCATGGTCCAATTGAACGAGCCACCGATCGCTTCGGGTGTCGATGGACTATGGTCAGCAGGACTTTGTTTGCTTGCAGAGGAGTCCATACGCCAAGGGCGGCCTTTGGCGATCGGCGATTTTCTCGGTGAGTGTTTATGAATCCAACCTCTTCCAAGTGGTATAGTGGGGTTACGAGTTACCAGTGGCTGGTATTGACCGTCGCTTCGCTCGGTTGGGTCTTCGATGCCTTCGAAGGCCAAATATACAACATCACGCGGGCCGACATGCTGCCCGAGATTCTTCAAGTACCACTGGATCACCCGAGCGTCAAAGCATGGGGTGAAAAGTTTCTCGGTATCTTCTTGATCGGAGGTACCGTGGGAGGGTGGCTGTTTAGTTCGTTGGCCGATCGATGGGGCCGCAAGCCGGTGATGGCTTTGACGATTCTCTTCTACTCGGTGTTTTCTGGGATGACCGCCTTTGCGAGTGAGATGTGGCACGTGGGCACGCTCCGGTTTTTGGTCGCAATGGGAGTTGGCGGCGAGTGGGCGGTGGGCGCCGCATTGGTGGCCGAAGTGTTCCCTGCGAAAGCAAGGGAGCGGGCAGGCGGGATCTTCCATGCCACCAGCGTGATGGGACTCTGGTTGGCTGCGGCAACGGGACTAGCCGTGGGAACGCATTGGAGGTGGGCTTATCTGATCGGAATTGTTCCAGCACTTTTGGTGCTGTGGGTCCGAGTCAGCATTCGCGAACCGGAGTCGTGGAAACAGGCCAAGGAGAGCAAGGTCAAACGCATGGGAAGTTTCGTCGAACTGTTGGGCGATCCGCGTTGGCGTCGCAATGCGATCGCGGGAGCATTGTTGGCAATGGTCGGTTTGGCAACGTTTTGGGGCGTCGTCGTTGCTGGACAAGACATTGCAAAAGAATTGCTAGTCAAGCTTGGGGATCCAGAGGCTGCTGGCAAATCCAAAATCGCTTATGGTTTTATTCAAACCGCCGGCGCCGGACTTGGAATGCTCGCCTTTGGACCTTTGAGCGCTCGGCTTGGACGACGTGGAACGTTTGCGATAATGCACGTGGCTGCTTTCATCATGACCTGGCTGATTTGTTGGCTCCCGGCGTACTTCGGAAGCTACATACTGCTTTTGTGCTTAATGCCGGTGTTCGGTTTCTTTGCGCAAGGAATTCACGCGGGTTATGCGGTCTATTTCCCCGAGCTATTCCCTACGCACTTGCGAGCAACAGGAGCGGGCTTTTGTTTCAATACCGGACGAATCCTTGCTGCCCCCGTTTTGATATGGCTCTCGTCCTGGATGAAATCAACGTTTGATTTGAGCACGGCAATCACGTGCCTGAGTGGATTCTTTTTGCTGGGGTTATTGTTCTTGGCATTCTTGCCTGAAACGAAAGATCAACCGTTACCCGAGTAACGTAGGTCCGCATCACGTAGGTCCGCATCTCCGAGGCGGATGTACTGGCCATTGGAACCCTACTCCCTCGCATGGATTTGCATGCAAGCCTCAAGTTAGCTGACAAAATTCACGTCACACGGAAATGGAATTTGTGCAGCGAGATATCGTCGCTATCGAATACCAGCGTCTCGGAGATACGCTGCTACATAGGTCCGCATCTGCGAGGCGGACGTAATGGCAGTTGGTACCCTACTCCCCCGCATTGTCACAGAACCTCAATTCTTACGAGTTAAAAAACCCGAACCCTTACAATCACGTTTCGAATTGGCTTGTTCGAATGAGCGAGACGAGTTCGTCGGTGCTCATCTTGCCCGCGCGATCCGCCCCATCCAAGACACCGCTGATCAGCTCGCGCTTGTCTGCGTGCAATGCCAAGATCTGTTGTTCGATCGTGTCTCTTGCCACCAATCGATAGACGGTCACAGCTCGCATTTGACCGATGCGGTGGGCTCGGTCGGTCGCTTGATCCTCGACCGCCGGATTCCACCATGGGTCCATATGGATGACATAGTCAGCGGCCGTAAGATTGAGTCCCGTTCCACCAGCCTTGAGAGAAATGAGGAACAGTTCACCCTCGCCAGCTTGAAATCGATCGACGGCTTCTTGACGTTTAGCCGCAGGCGTGGATCCATCGAGGTATTGGTATTTGACTCCCATCTTGTCGAGGGACGCGCGGAGCAACGACAAGTGCTGCACGAATTGGCTGAAGACCAGAGCGCGATGCTCTCCTTCGCGCAGTTCCGCCACGATTTCGAGGAACAGATCCAGTTTCGCCGAGGATTTGTCCCAACGCTTGTCGATCAATCCTGGGTGGCAGGCCAATTGACGAAGGCGAGTGAGCCAAGCCAATACCCGAATTCGCATTTGGCTATCCGAATTGGCATCATCCGGTTTGGTGATTTCCGATAGGGCCGCCATGCGGGCTGCGTCGTATCTCTTGCGTTCTTCCTCAGAAAGTTCTGCTAGTCGCACCACTTCGGTTCGTTCAGGCAATTCCGAAAGAACTTCCTTTTTGGTTCTGCGCAATATGAAGGGTCGGACGACTCGTCCCAATGCGAGGAGTCGATCTCGATCACCAAGTCGTTCGATTGGCTCCGCAAAGCTCTTGCGAAATCGTTCCCAAGAACCGAGCAATCCAGGACTGATCGTTCTCATCAAACTCCAAAGTTCTCCCAAATGATTCTCAAGCGGAGTTCCCGACAAAGCCAATCGCCAATCGGCGTCGAGTTGTCGGACGGCCTGAGCTGTCTTTGTTTGAAAGTTCTTGATGAACTGAGCTTCGTCGAGAACCAGCGTGTGCCATGAGCGGGCTGTGAATCGATCCACATCCCGTTGCAGCAGTTGATAGCTAGTAATGATCAAGTCCCCTGGGCCTGCATTGTCCACCAAGGTCTGTCGATCGTGCTCGCGATAGAGCTTGGCGTTGAGAGACGGAGCGAACCGTTCGGTTTCGCGTTGCCAGTTCGACCCGACGCTTGTCGGAGCGATGATCAGCGCGGCGCCCTTGCTGGCTCGGTCCAACAGTGCACCCAAGGCCTGTACGGTCTTGCCCAAGCCCATGTCATCTGCAAGGCATCCTCCGATTCCCCAACGAGCCAGTCGTGCAAGCCAAGCGTAGCCCGTCTTTTGATAGTCTCGCAATTCAGCGTTCAGATTCGAAGGAACGACAGGCACAAACGTGCGAGCGCTGGCCAAGCGATCGAGAGCATCGCGCCAGGCGATATCCGACTCGTAGCTGATGTCGCTGCCGAGCGCCTCTTCGACAACCGCAGTGGCTGCGCGAGAAACGCGAATGGCACCCGATTCGGATTGGGAAACATCTTGAATGCTGTTCAGTCGTTGTCGAAGCTGTTCGGAAATCATGGCAAATTGTCCGTCACCGAGCGGAACGAATCGTCGTCCACCACGCAGTGCGGCAAGCAATTCGGCTAACGGAATCTCGAGGCCTTCGAGTCGGGCAATTCCCTCCACACCGAACCAATCGCGTTGACTGGTCAAGCGAACTTGCAATCGTTGAGGCGTGATTTCGCCAATGATCCGCATGGGTTGGCTCTTGGGCCAACAAACCGTGGGCGCGTGCTCGCCCATGGACTTGATTCTCTGAAGCAAATCCAAAGCAATGTCCGGGTTTTCGGCAAGCCAAGTGCAAGGGCTCTCATAGATCAATTGCCCCAATTCCAAAGCGCCAGCCAATTCATCAGCCCGAGTCGCTTCCGCATCGAGGGCTCGCATGAGTTGAAATCTGCCAGCCGGAGTTGCAACCCGGATGCAATCCGGTTCCATTCCCGGAATGGGCTGCTCGGCAACGGCATCGCACGCAACGCGCAGCCCCACCAACAGTCCTTCTTTTCCGAACGGAGAGAGATGGACTTCGATGATCGGGTCGAGTGGTTGCTCGGGACCGGCCAATCGCTCGGGAAGATTGATTTGTATCCACCTGGGGTTAGCGGCCGCAGCCACGAGGTCGACAAACTGTTCGGCGCTTTCTTGGTCGAAGACAGCTTCGCGGCGGTCGGCAGCATGCAAATCTTCGATCAATCGTTTCATGCGATTGTCGATGCTGCTTATCCAAATACAACGTTGCTCTCGATCCCATCGCAGCATCATCGATTCGTGATGATTGATCGTCCCCATGAAGTAATTGGGGTTGTCCCGTAACGAGACGATTTGAAACTCACCTTGGAAGACGCTTGGTTTGTAAATGTCCGTCTGTTGCTCTACACGCACTTCGATAGGGCATTCGAGAACTCGAATGGGAGTCTGGAACTCATCATCAAGCGTGAGATGTGGATGATCTTTTAAAAGATTCAGACACTCTCGGACAATGCGTGGCGTTTGGCCTCGGTACGATTCCTCGGCAGATTGGAGCAATAGGATCAGCATCCTATCCGATGGATGCACCAAAGCAGCTTCCTCGACGGTATCCAATCCGTCTCGCAGATGGCGACCTTTGTTCCAGCCCCCCTTTTTGCGCATCGTCTGCAGATACGCATTGATCTTGACTGCGGAGTGTGAAAAGGAAAGTCGCCATTGAATTCGCATCAAACGGTCGCGTTCGAGTTCCTCGGCTGGCGTATCGGGAGCAGAGGGAACATCTCGGAGATAGCTCAGCGATTCCACCAATTTTCGTCCAGCATGCCTTCCGTCCGTGACACAGCTTTCCATCCATTGGATTGCGTCTTCTGGGGAACGTTGACTAAGCTGCCGTCGAATGAAATGCAAGCAATGAATCTGATGAACGCACGGTTTGATTGTCTCCGTGCAACTACATTGAGCATTGAGTTGCCGAATCACTCGCCCCGAATTCGGATCCAATAAACTGCCAAGCTGTTTGGTATCCAACTCGAACAAAATGCTCGTGTTAAATTGTCCACGAACCGGAGCGACCCCCTGCAATTCGAAATCCCATTGCAGATTTGTTTCCCCCTTTTTAAGTCTTGGTTGATCATGGGTCGTGTAATAACGAGCCATCAAGAGCTGTTGAGGACGGATCTTTTTCTCTAGTTGTGCAATCGCTTGGAGGATGTGGACAATCAATCCGGTCGCCTTGGGAGGGTCCAGTTGTGCCAAGTCTGTCATTCCGTGTTGTTCCATCCAGTGGTTGAGTTCCGCAAAAGGCAAGTCCACTAGTTTCGTCGATCAGGCCCGTTCCATGCAAGGCGAAATTCTATTTCGTAGTCGTGTCCAACACATATTTGAAAATGACTTTATTTCTGCGAAAAACTCACAAGAATGAAGGCTATTGCACTTAACAAATGTTGGAAAAACTGCTATGGAAACGAAACATCGGTGTCCAATGCGATGCGAACGTACGATGTGGACTTCGCATGCACTAGAGTGCCGCTCGGTACAGATCGTACATGTCTTGTTCAGCTACCGGACGAGGATTAAAGGACGCAGTCCATTGCTTGGCGGCAGAGGATGCGAGGCCGCGAAGGAACTCTTCGGTTTCATGCACTTTGCCGCGTAGGCGTTCTGGCCATTGAGCAAGTTGCGCGAGTTCCGTGACCAGTTTCGCTTGGTTCATCCAGTCCACGAAAACACTCGCAAGGCGCTCGGACGGGCTCGAGGAAAATGCTTGAGATGTGTCAGGAATCAAAGCAGAGAATTCAGCGTACTGTTCTTTCACGACAGGGTTGTTGAATCGGATGACGTGCGGCATCATCAATCCCACAGCTTGCCCGTGCGAAACTCCCAAAGTTGCTGTCAGTGGGTTGGCTAACGCATGGGCCGCACCCAACATCGAGGCTTCGATGGCCATGCCTGCGAAGCAAGCTCCTAGTTGCATGCGTCCTCGCGCCGAGACATCGCTCCCTACCTTCAACACATCTGGAAACCCTCTGGAAAGCAACTGCCAAGCCTCTCGCGAATAACATTCCGATATGGGGGTTCGTTTATTGCAAACAAATGTTTCCAGTGCGTGTGTAATGGCGTCAATCCCTGTCAGTGCAGTAACGGACGCGGGCTGCGTTAGCGTCAAAGCTGGATCAAGAATTGCGATTCGGCAAGCGGCTCGGGGATCGCCGCATGCCATCTTAACATGCGTTTCTTCGTCGCTAATCAACGCAAAGGATTGGGTTTCGCTGCCGGTTCCCGAAGTGGTTGGAATGGCTATCATGGGCAGCATCGAGCCGGTAGCCTTGCCAACGCCCCAATAGTCTCGCATCTGTCCACCACAGGAATAGATAAAGTTAATGCCCTTGGCGCAGTCCATGCTCGAGCCCCCACCGAGCCCAATCAACAGATCGGGTTTGAATTGATGAGCCGATTGAACCCCGCGTCGAACATGAGCGGTGGTGGGGTTTTCCTTCAGGTCATGAAACCCAAGCACGTCAATGCCAGCATTCGCTAGGGAAGTTTTTCCCAGAGAATAGATGCCGGCTTGGACGACTCCGCTATCGCTGACGACAAGAGCGCGAGTGCAACCGAGTTCCTTTGCGAGAGTTCCAAGTTTATCAATGGATTTTGGGCCAAAGACAAGTCTGGGGCGAAGCTGATAATCAAATTCCTGCATAGATGTTGAAGTTTCGTGGTGGCAAGCGGTCACTTGCCCAAAATGGGTGGTCCATCATGCTGCAAGTCGAATGGGAAATGTTCACGTATTCGGATCATTTTACCAATTCGGCTAATTCTAGTTGTATTAGTCGTACCGAGGCCACTCGTTCACATGAATTTTGGCTCGAGTTCGTTCCGATAACTTGTACTGAGTAGCGTTCAAGGAGGAACCGCCAATTCTCTCGTCGAGAGGCATGATGCCTGTCTCCTTGGTCGCGTTGATTTAGAAATGGCCCTTTGTGTTTAGGCCGTTTGAAACGCCAAGCGTCCCTTGTTCAGGATAGGAGTTCCAGAACTATGAAGATTAGCAGATTTGCGCTGAGTGCAATGATTGCAAGCGCATGCTGCGCGGGAACGGCCTTCGGTCAAACTAACCGAACTGCTCCCCGCTATTACCCAGCATCTTACTACAGTTACTATCAAGACGGGGCAGCTTCGCAAGCTCCGGCACCCATTGCTTCAGCCAGCGACGCATCCCCTGTATCGTCGGCCTCCTGCAACAGCGGTCCAGCCTGCGATGTCGCCGCAATATGCGATGGAAAGGGAAGCAGTTGCGACAGTCTTGGTGGCTGCGGTTGCGGCAAATCGAGCTGCGACAGTGGCTGCGGATGTGGAGCCGGAGGCGGTGGCCTCGGACTCATCGGTGGCGGATGCTGCAACCTGGGTCAGCCCTGGAAACTATGCAGCGATAGCGCCTGTGGGATCAACATCGGTGGATGGACCAGCGTTGGATACCATTCCGCCAACAACTTTGGGAGTTTCAACAACTATGCTGACCGGGTTCAACTCGGGCAACAATGGTTCTTTGCCGAAAAAGTCGCTGACGGCAGCAACGGACTCGGGCTCGGTGCACGCATCGACTACCTCTACGGTACAGATGCACCCGATACCCAATCCTTCGGGATTGCAAACAATCACTTTGACAACGGCTGGGATAACGGTGGAGCATACGGCCACGCTATTCCTCAGTTGTACGGTGAAGTTGCGATGGGTGACCTGTCCGTCAAGGTTGGTAAGTTCTTTACCATATGTGGCAACGAAGTCGTTCAATCGACAGGTAATTTCTTTTACAGCCGACAATTTGCCTTCTACAATGCGGAACCGTTCACTCATACCGGTGCCATCTCGACGTACAACCTGGATGCCGACACTCAACTGTACAACGGCTATGTTATGGGTTGGGACAGCGGCTTCGAAGACAACGGCGATGCTTACATCGGTGGCTTCAAGAAAAAGCTCAGCGACGACCTCACGTTGTTGTATACGACCGTCTTGGGTAGATTCGGTTCGGCCAATGCGACTGACGAGCGAGGCTCAGTACATAATGTCGTCTTGACGGCCAATCTGACCGACAAATGGACATACATTTCGCAAACGGACGTTCTCTACACCACGAATGGAGCGGGGACCGTTCAGCGCAATACGTATGGTAATATCAACTACTTGATTTACAAAGTAAATGATTGCCTGTCGATTGGAAACCGTTTCGAATGGTTCAACTTTGGTGGCGCTGGATTTGTCGATAACAACCAACAGCAACGCAAGAATGACGACAACTTCAATTTCACCACCGGATTGAACTACAGGGTCAATTCGAACTTGATGTTCCGACCGGAAGCGCGCTGGGTCTGGGATCGTCAACGATTCGGATTCAATGAAAACAATGCGTCTAGCCAAACCGCCGTCGGTGGCGACATGGTCTTCACGTTCTAGTTGACCTAGAACAAGGCGGATCTAAACACAAATAACACCCTGCCAATTGGCAGGGTGTTTTTGTTTTCTACAATGCTGCGATGAACCAAATCGCGAAAGGCCTAGTTGCAGCGGCCAAAAAATTGCGTTCCGAACTTGACTTGCTTTCGTTCCGTTCGCCTGTGGCCTTCGTTTACAACCCCATTCGTTACGCTTGGCGGGCCCACGAAAAATACCTTGTTCAGTACTCTGCCGCCCCTTGCCGAACCCTCTTCCTGGGAATGAACCCCGGCCCTTGGGGCATGGCGCAAACCGGAGTCCCGTTCGGCGAGATCGATGCCGTTCGAGAGTATCTCCAAATCGAAACCCAAATCGATCGTCCCGAGATCGAACATCCCAAACGCCCTATCCAAGGCTTCGATTGTTCCAGAAG